>CAYXGE010000024.1:0-23036 GCA_964464435.1 uncultured Methylophilaceae bacterium | reverse complement strand
GGGGCGAGTAACTCAAGATGTTTGCGGGTTTTATTCATGCGGTTTTCACTAAATGCGAAATCACTTTTGATGGTGAGATATTATTTAAACATGCTAATTTATTTTCTTTTAATGGGCATGTGCGCTCAAAGCATGGGCTACAGGGTAATCCCAAATACTCAACTACTGCACTGGGGTGCATAGGTGGGGTGTGATGAGGGTCACTTGAGCCATAAATCGCTATCACACGTTTGTCTAAGGCGGCGGCTACATGCATTAAGCCTGAGTCATTGCTAATGACAGTATGGCATAGTGCCATTAAATCAATGGCTTCACCTAATTTTGTTTGCCCACCTAAATCAAGGCATCTATTTTGTGTTGATTGATTAATCGTGGCAGTGACAGGTATATCTTTGTCTGAGCCAAACAACCAAACATGCCAACCGTTTTGCAAAGCGTAGTTGGCAACGTCTGCATAATATTGCGCAGGCCAACGCTTGGCTTCACCATATTCGGCACCTGGGCATAAGCCTAAAATAGGTTGATTGGGTTGGGGTACATTTAAGCGATTAAGCGTAGCTTGTGCATTGTTTAAATTTGCAATAAGTTTTGGCTGTGGAATCTGAGTTAATGGCTTGTTTGTATCTTCACCTAGTGCAACAAATCGCTCTACTGTGCGTGGCAGTAGTGTTTTGTTAAGGGGTCTAATATCATTGAGCAAGCCGTAACGAAGTTCACCTAAAAACCCAGTGCGTGTTGCAATGCCCGCGGCAAAGGGTAATATGGCCGATTTAAACGAGTTAACCAATAAAATAGCTTGTTGATAGTTTTGCTGACGCAAATTTTTACCAAACCTAATACGCTCTAATAAGCTAAGTTGGCCATGTTTAAAAGGTAAGGCAATGCCAGTGTTGACTTCTGGCATGCGTTCTATCAATGGCAATGTCCAAGCTGGTGCTGCAACATCAATCAACACATCAGGATTATGTTGCTTAAGCCGTTGAAACAAGCTGTGGGCAAGTACCATATCCCCTACCCAAGAAGGGCCTAGAACCAAAATTTTAGGGATGGACATGTAAAGTTAAGAAGCGAGTTTTTTGACAATATTACTGGTACTGCGGCCTTCTACAAGGTCTATCAAGGCAACTTTTCCGCCCCAAGATTTAACCTCCGCACCACCGACCACTTGGTCTTCAGTGTAATCACTACCTTTGGCAATGATGTCGGGCTTAATAGCATTGATGAGATTGAGTGGGGTATCTTCATCAAACAGAATCACTGCATCAATCGATTCAAGTGCTGCAAGCACGCGTGCTCTGTCCATTTCATGAATCACAGGACGTGTTGGGCCTTTTAAAGCACTCACCGAGCGGTCAGTGTTTAAGCCTAAAATAAGTCTATCACCCGTGTGTTTTGCGGCTTCTAAATAGGTGACATGCCCCGCATGCAATAAATCAAAACAGCCATTGGTAAATACAATTTTTTCGTGATGACTCTTCCAAACGGCAACGCGCGCTAATAGGCTGTCTAAGGTGCAGATTTTATCGGCTTGTAATACTTGCTTTTGCGCTTGTAGTTCAAGCAATAATTCAGATTTTTGTATGGGTACAGTCCCCACTTTTCCCACCACAATGCCAGCAGCAATATTTGCTAGACTGAGCGCATCTTCAAGGCTGAGTTTAGCCATTAAGCCAGCGGCTAGGGTTGCAATGACGGTATCCCCTGCGCCAGAAACATCAAATACTTGTTTTGCGGTAGCGGAAAGATGTGTGGTGTGCTGGTCTTGAATGAGGGTAATGCCTTCTTCACCACGAGTCACTGCTAAAAAGTCTAAGCCTAGGCTGGTTTTTAGGTTATGCGCTGCGCTCAGTAAGGCTTCATGATTGGTTGACTCTACACCACAAGCTTCAGCGGTTTCTTTTTTATTTGGGGTTAGCGCTGTCGCACCTTGATATTTGCTGTAATCCTTACCTTTAGGGTCAACCAACACAGGAATTTGCTTGGCTTGACAGTTCTTGATGACATACTGGCAAAACGAAACACTTAATAAACCTTTTGCATAGTCTGACAGAATGATTATGGCAGGTTGTTGCGCCAGTAAACTATCAAACTGTTGTATTAATTGTTGATATTCGTCGGCTTGAAGTGCGCTGGTGTTTTCTTGGTCAAGACGTAACATCTGTTGATGACCGCCCAGCACGCGGGTTTTGGCAATGGTTGGACGTAACTGACTTTTAAATACCCCTGATGCATCTATACCTTGCGCTTGCAGCAGATTGACTAAGATATTGCCTTCACTGTCATTACCAATACAACCTAAAATTTTGGTATTGACACCTAACCCTGCTAAATTTGCTGCTACATTTGCTGCGCCACCTGCACGGTCTTGTTGGCTTTTAAGCAACACCACAGGCACAGGGGCTTCTGGTGAAATACGTTGTACCTCACCCATGAGGTAGCGGTCAAGCATGAGGTCACCAATGACCAGCGCCCAGCCTTTAAGCTGATGAAATGAAGTGTTGATAAGGTCAGCGTCTAATTGGCTCATGACTTAGGCCTCTAGTAACTCGCACAAGCTATGGCCAATAAAAATATGTGCCTCTTGAATGCGCGGAGTGTCGCTTGATGGCATGATTAAATTAAACTTGCATAAGCTAGATAATTTGCCACCAGAGCCGCCCGTTAAACCTATGGTAGTAGCCCCAATGCTATTCGCTTCTATGATTGCTTTGACTACATTTTCACTGTTACCGCTGGTGGTAATCCCAATCACAACGTCTTCTGGGCGACATAAAGCTTCAATTTGACGTGCAAAAATATAGTCATAGCCGTAATCATTGCCTACAGAAGTGAGAATTGAAGTGTCAGTGGTGAGTGCGATGGCAGCTAGGCCTCTACGCTCTTTTTTATAACGGCCTACAATTTCAGCCGCAATATGTTGGCTATCGGCTGCGCTACCGCCATTACCCATGAGTAGAATTTTACCGCCACGGGCTAGGCACGCACGCAATTCTTCAGACACTAAATGCACGGTGGGTATCAATGCCTCAAGCTGGTTAAACATGGCTTGATGTTGGGCAATGGCGGATTTTAAAAGCTGTTCAGTTGACATCATTAGGCGTAGGGGTCAGGTTGCATTAAATAGTTTTGCACATAGTCTTGTACACCCGCTTCAAGCGTATGAAAGGGTTGTGTGTAGCCAGCTTGCGCCAGCTTTTGCATATGCGCTTCAGTAAAGTATTGATAGCGACCTTGCAGGTCTTCAGGCATGTCAATAAAGGTAATATGCGGTGTTTTTCCCATGCTAGTCATGACATTTATTGCTAAGTCTTTAAATGCACGTGCTTGACCTGTGCCGATGTTGTAAACGCCATTCTCAGATTGACTGGTGAGAAAATGCACAACGGCACTGGCTGCATCTTTAACATAGACAAAATCACGTAATTGCATGCCATCTTCAAAACCAGCTTTATGGCTTTTAAATAGTTTAACCGTACCATCTTTTTTAAATTGGTTAAAACTATGAAAGGCAACACTAGCCATGCGCTCTTTGTGATACTCATTAGGGCCATACACATTAAAAAACTTAAAGCCGTACCAATAGGGTGGGCTGGCCAAGCCTTTTGCTACTTGGTCATGCGCCCATTCATCAAAAAAGTGTTTTGAGTAGCCATAACCATTAAGCGGCCGCAAATGCGAAATACTTGCGTCATTATAACCTTGGTCACCATCGCCATAGGTGGCAGCTGAGCTGGCATACAAAAAGGGTATTTGTTTTTCTGCACAGTAAGCCCAAAGCTTTTGGCTGTAACGTATATTGTCTTGTACTAATTTATTAAAGTCACGCTCAGTAGTGGCACTGATGGCGCCCATATGAATCACGGCTTCGATGGATTGTCCCGATGCTAACCAATCAAACAACTCATTTTTATCTAAATAATTAGCGTAACGGCGTTTAACCAAGTTTTGCCATTGGTCTTCATGCGTTAAGTGGTCTACGATGACAATGTCTTCGCGTTTAGTAATGGTGTTGAGGTGCCAAGCAATGATGCTACCTATCATGCCTGCGCCACCAGTAATTAGAATCATAAATCCATCGTATGTACGAGTCGCGTGGTCACGCGCTTATACATTCCTTGTCTATGTAATATATGCCTGTCATTAAAATAAGGCGCTTAGTGTTTCATTGCATTACTGTTGCAACAGAGAGATTATAGCAAAAACGCTAATGTTTAGCGCCCATAGCTTGCGCAAGTGATTTGGAAAGCTGATTTTCTTGTTTGGCTTTTATTTGGTCAAAGTTTGTACTCACCCAACCTTGCAAGTTTTCTAGCGCAATTTCGGTCATGGCATGAATCCAAGCTTCATTTTCGTTAAGGGCAGGAATATAGTGGTACTCGCCCCCGCCGTTGCTTTGAAATATATGTTTGCCTTCCATCGCAATTTCTTCAAGCGTTTCTAAACAATCACTTGAAAAGCCCGGGCAAATCACATCAATGCGTTTTGTCTTTGCTTTCCCAAGATCTTCTAAAGTGCTGGCTAAATATGGCTTTAGCCATTCTTGTTTGCCAAAACGTGATTGAAACGCAACCATGTATTGCTCTTTAGTTAAACCCAAGGCTTCAGCCAGCAAACGTGCAGTTTTGTGGCATTCACAATGGTAAGGGTCACCTTTCATGAGGTGAAATTTAGGGACACCATGAAAACTCATAATTAATTTCTCAGGTTTACCATTGATTGCCCAACTTGCGGTTACGCTAGAAGCCAGTGCTTGTATGTAAGCAGGATGGTCATGATAATTACGAATAGTGCGAATCGCAGGAACGTTACGCGTTTTGAGTAATACTTTCCAAACCGCATCTAGCGAGGCCGCGGTACTGCTGGCAGCGTATTGGGGGTACAGCGGAAATACCAATATTTTGTTGCAGTGTTGGGCTTTTAAATTGGCAATAGCTGATGCCATGGATGGTTGTCCATAGCTCATACCTAACTCAACAACATAGGGTGAGTTAATTTTTAAACCTAAAAAACCTTGTAGTAATTTGGCTTGTTTTTTGGCATGCACCATCAATGGCGATCCTTCTGAAGTCCAAACGCTTGCATATTTTTCTGCCGATTTTTTTGGCCGCACCACTAAAATAATACAGTGTAAAATCCAGCACCAAATGAAGCGTGGGATTTCAACAATGCGTCTGTCCATCAAAAATTGTTGCAAATAGGGGCGAAGTGCTTTGGCAGTTGGCGCTTCTGGCGTGCCTAAATTGGCAAGCAAAATGCCTACCTTGGCTTGCGCACCATGCTGGTATTCTGGTTCTTGTTGATAATATGCCATGCTGAAGCCTTGTTAAAAAATGTGTTAGTTCGACAGTGCGCTTGATAAAAGTTTCGCGGTGATATCTACAATAGGAATCACACGCTCATACGCCATGCGTGTTGGGCCAATGACACCTAAAGTGCCAACAATTTGACCATTGAGCTGATAAGGTGCGGTGACCATACTACACTCATCTAATGGGATAACGCCGCTTTCACCACCAATAAATATTTGCATGGCTTGCGCTTTTTGACTGTAATCCAACAATTGCAATAAAGAGGTACGCTGTTCAAATAAATCAAATAGTTTGCGTAATGAGGCAACGTTGGTGCTTAAATCATCAACTTGTAGTAAGTTACGCTCACCTGAAATAACAATACTTTCTTGACTACCCAAGGCTTGGCTACTTGCTTCTACGGCGGCGGCCATTAAGTGGCTAATATCATGTTGCATCGCTTTGATTTCTGCATGCAATTTCAACTGTACTTGCTCAATGGCATGACCACTAAAATGCATATTAAAGTAGTTACTTGCTTCAGTAAGCTCACTTGCGCTATAGATTTTTTCTGTGATTAAAACACGGTTTTGCACATTGCCATCACTCATCACAATGATGAGTAAAATACGCTTATCAGCCAACGGTAAAAATTCTAGATGTTTGAGCGCAATCGCATCATGTTTTGGTAGCATAACAATGCCTGCAAAGTGCGTTAAACCAGAAAGCATAGAGGCTGCAGTATTAATAAGCGACTGCGTATTGGGGTTGTTATTAGCATTTAGCTCAAGTTTAAGTTGCTGAACTTTACTAGCCTCTAAGGGTTGCACGGTGAGCAATGAATCTACAAATAAACGGTAGCCTTTTTGCGTTGGAATCCTGCCTGCAGAAGTGTGCGGACTAGTGACGAAGCCAAGCGCTTCAAGATCAGACATGACATTACGAATTGTCGCTGGGCTCACATCCAAACCACTATGTTGCAGCAACGTGCGAGAGCCTATCGGTTGGCCTTCACTGATATAGTGTTCAACCAAGGTTTTAAGTAAAATTTGCGCGCGTTTATCTAACATTTTTAGCTTATGAATACTATTAAACTAACCACTGTTTAAGTTTTGACTTAATTCGCGTGAATAGTTTGATTTGATTGCCTTCTGATGGCTTTTTAAATTTTCTTTTGGCGCGTTTGTCGCGATATTTTGCCATTCGTTTTACTTGTGCTTTAGTCATAAAGCTATCATTAGGCCGTGCAACATAGTTTGTGTGTCTAGATTCTAGCGTGGTATTTTCTATTGGAAGCGCAGTGTAATAATACAAGGCGATAGATTTTCTTGTGACGCCATCAGGTGCGGTTAGTGGGTCAGGATGACCATGAAAACTGTCGGCATCTGTGTTAAAAATTACACATCGGTTGATGATTGGCAGCACACGTTTGACTGCGTGTTTCATCTCTTTGTCCCAAAGTTCAAGGTATCCACCATAAGCGTCTTGCCAATTTTCATTGAGATAAATCAGCATATTGACTCGACGAATCAATTGTAGTTCTTCATTCACTCTAAAGTCAGCATGTATTCCCAGAAGCCCACCTTTGCTGATTTCATGAAAGCCACCTCCACTAAAATAGGGGTCAGGTAACAATCCCTTAATATTAGTGATACCTTCTAAAAATTTAAGCATGGGAGCAGAATTAAAAAAAGCAAAAGCATCACGGCAAAAAGAATCACAATCATGTGGCAAAATTTGGCGCTTATGTAATCCTCCATAGCCACGCTCATACACTTTATCATGTGTTTTTGGCTCTACAGGAAAATGCGCCAGTAATTGACTAACTAATTCATCAGGTAAGAAATTATCAATCATGGCATGTTGAAAAGGTTCAGCAAATGCGTATTCATCCATCATACTTTGCCCAATTTCAAAGGCTAAGTTTGCATCAAGGATAAAGCCATTTTTAAAATCTATTGGTAATGTCGGTTTTGCCATTTTTAAAACTCAAATATGAAAATTACGCTTATAAATTATACGACACCTAAGTTTGAAAAAGCTTTTAAAGTATTTACTTGGTTTTTTTAATAATCGATTTAATCAATACTTTATCTTCCGCTGATAGGGTTCGTTTGTTAGCATAATCAAGGTAAAAACGAAGCATCATGGACCTAGAGATATGTTGAGAAGTCCTGTAAAGCGTATTTAAATCTCGTGTAACTACTTTTTTTCTTTGCCACCTTTTTTTGGCTTTTTCTAAATCAATTAAACAGATGTCCCAACTGTTTTGGCTTTTTTTGATAAAAATATGTTTTTGATACATACAGTTATGTTCTATATGATGGTCATGCATTTGACGTAAAACCTTAGCCAGTGCGATTGAAATTTGCTGCTTTTCAACACGTGGCAAATGAATGAAATCCAGTGTTTTATCATCTAAAGCTTGATAACCAATTAACGATTTGGTGATTAAAATTGTTTGAAAACCTTGCCTTGTGGAGAGATTGCCAAAATACACCAACTTATATGTGGGTATGCCAAGTTGATTGAGCAATAAAATATTTTGATACTCGCGCTCAAATGTGGGGCGATTTTTAAAAAAATGTTGAATAGAACGATAAACGTGATTTTCCTGACGTTTAATAAATACTGGCATGTTGCTTAAAGTGAATTGTGCAACGCCACTCCAGCCACCTCTTGTATGATTGGGAGGTTCAAAAAAAGGAATATCTAAGGACCACATTTCTTTAAAAGAGGGTGGTTCAAATGCTAAATCATAGGCCTCAAATAAGTTTGTTTGCCTTCTAAATTTAAGTGACATGAATAGGCGTGACTAATTTACGTTAAGCTTTTGCAACATTTCTAATTTGCGTCGAATTCGTTTATGCGTATTATCATAGCCTTCACGTAATGATACTGTTCCTGCTTCAACGTGGTCTAAATATTTAAAGATTTTTCTTGGTGGAATGGTGTGAATTAAATAGCCTTTTTCACGCATCGTATCTTGTAGTTGATAACCAGGGATACGGTCATCAATCATAAATTGTAAACCCATTGATTTCATTAATTTTGCGTTCCAAAGGGCGCAAAAACTTTTAATATATACCTCGTAAAAGCCTCTTGGAGGCCGCGTTTTTAAGCCAAGTTTAACTTTGATAGTACGTTCATAATGCTTAATAAAACGAATGAAATAGCGCCACATTGTATGGGTAAGCGGTCTGTTTACCTGCTCTAAGCAACCTACTGCAGCCGCCTTTGGATTTGATAACATAGTGCTTAGCATATCCTGCAGTATGAATGCGTCATATAAAAACGTATCTGTATGAAATAAAAATACATAATCCGTATCTATTTTATGAAATGCGACATCAAGCGCACGACCATGCGCTGTAAATCCATTTTCGTTGGCATCAGGCACTCGCTCAATAAGATGTATCCAATCTAAGGATTTTAAATATTCGGTACTTTCGTCACCTGATTGGTTATCTACCACCCAAACTGGATTGCGCTTTGTATCAATACAAGCTTGAATGAATCTTAAAGCGTTTTTGGTGAGCTCAAGTGTTTTATAGTTCACCATAATGATTGAAAAGCGAGGTAGGCTTTCGTCTGCCAGCATGAAGTGACTCCAAATATTAACTAGTTAATATTATAGGGTATTGTGAATACTCCGTAGAATTTCTAAGTTATATTTATTTGATGATTGTTTTTTGATGGTGGGTAAATTAAATAACATGCGACCAGAACAAACCAAACAATCAGTCCAGTCCATATATTGTGTGACATAAAATGCTCGCCTCTCACCATTTGTGAAGCCCCCATCATTAAACCAATCATAATGCCTAAGCAAAAACAAATCTTTGCTAGCTTTGGATATGTATCTCGGAAAATGAAATAAAAAGTGAGTAGTGAAAACCCTGCGGAAGCATGCCCACCAGGAAAGCAATGGCCAGCATGCGCGCCTAAAGGCAGTGAATGCATTAATTCTACGTAGGGTTGATTGCCTCCAAATAGCGTCAGGTTTTTTGGGCAGTCATGGATGCTTTGGCTTTTTATGAGGCTAATTAAAGAAGTGCTGAGCAACATGCCAGAAAATGCCCATACAGATTGACGTTTTAAGAATCTCAGCTTAGGTATAAAGAATGAGGTGATAGCTAACACTAATAACATGATGGCAATAGCAATAATCAAATATTTGAGCCACTCGTGCATTAAGGTTTCAAAAAACCAATGGTTTTGTAAAGGGAAGCCTTGCAAGGTTACATCATAAAACGGAGCAATGAGTTGTTGGTCAAGCCCCGTCATTGGATAAACCCATAACATAAAGCAGACCAACACTAAGGGTGCAAATATGTGGCTTAAACAAAAAGATGACCTAAGGCTTAAGCTCAGCAGTATGGTCTTCATTCTGTTTTAAAATATTGGCGAAATTTGCGCAAGTTTTTGTTGATAGTTCAAATGCGGTGAGTAGCGAACAAAACACATCATCATGGCTTAGTGGGTAATTTTTGTATGGTAATAGCTGTTCTTTTTTAAAGTCAAAATGTTTACCTAGCCACACAATTGCAGGCACGTGTGTTTGCTCTTTAGGCGCAATCATATAAGGCGCGGCGTGTAAATAAATGCCTTTTTCGCCAAGCGATTCACCATGATCAGCCACATAAAGCATGGCGGTTTCGTGACTTTGGTCATATTTTTTTAAAAAGTTGATTGTTTCTGATAAAAAGTAATCCGTGTATAAAATGGCATTGTCATAGCTGTTATCAATTTCTTCTTGGGTACAATCTCTAAGTTCACCAGTCATACACATAGGTTTAAATTTTTCAAACTCCTTGGGATAGCGGCGGTAATACTCAGGACCGTGATTGCCCATTTGGTGCAACACAATCAAAATATCTTTGCCTTTTTTAGAAGCAATATATTGGTCTAGGCCACTGAGCATTCCCATGTCTCGGCATTCGCCTTCACAGATGGGGTTGTGCGTTGGCGTTTTATAGTCTTCATACTTTACCCGCAATGCAACGCCTTTTGAGTCAGAATTGTTGTCGCGCCACAACACCTCAATACCATGGTCTGCAAGCACATCCAACGCATTTTCTTGATTAAGTGCAGTCTCTTTATCGTAATTTTTTCTGCCAAGTGTTGAAAACATACAAGGCACAGAAACTCCAGTGGATGTGCCACATGAGCTTACGTTGCTTAAGCTAATTACGTCATGTTTTGCTAATAAAGGATTGGTTTCTTTATGGTAGCCATTTAGTGAGAAGCGATCATAACGGGCTGTTTCGCCCACTACCATAATGACCAGTTCATTTTTGGCATGCGGTTCAACAAATTGACTATCTTCGGCAACAATTTTAAAAGGGACTTTTTCTTTGTGATGTAATTGTTGAGCAACATATTTAATTGCAGAGTAGACAGGAAAAGTAGGGTTGGCATAAAAGCGCGTGATTTTATGCTCACGAATAAATGAGGTATACCCTGCGCTGGAAATGAGCACTAGCGTAAAAAGTATCAATAACAAAAACCCCATGTACTCAATGCGATTTTTCAACGTTAATTTTGTTTGGTTAGCATCAGGCCAGAATTTAATGACAAAACAAGCAGGCAAAATGCCTAAAAAAATTGTTCTAGAAATTAAACCAATATTCAATAAGCCAGAGATTTCTTTAGCATCGGTATGCAGAATATTATCTATCATCACCGTATCGATAATCACGCCAAAGTTATCCATATAATAGGCAGATTGTGCAGTGATAATGAGCAGAATAGCGACAATCCAGCGCCCACCCTTGCCTACGCTTACCAGCATAAAAAATAATGCCGTTAAAATGCTAAAAAATAAAAATAAGGATGTTACAAAACCAACATTATGAATACTAAGTGGGTAAATATTTATAATTTTGCCAAATAGCGACATATTTCCGCTCAGCATGACATAAGCGACTAATAGAAATATAAACTTGGTTTGTGAAATTGATTTTAGGCGTTGAAATGCTTGTAATAAGGTGTGCAGGTTGAATCTCATTAATGTATATATTTCTTTAAAGTTTTTATGTTGATGCAACTTGATGCGTTGTCCACCCAGTGTTGTTGCAAATTAAATGCCAATCAAAATATTTTTTAAATTAATTTTAAGATATTGAAATTAAACATATTTTTATTTATTTTGTTAAAATAATTGGATATATAATCATGCACTTTTTGCGCAAAGTAATTGAAGTCTGCAAAAAATGCATATTTGTGATATTTAACTTTTAATTTTTTACAGGCTATGAGTAAGCGTGCATCTATGATTAAATGCCAACCATGAAAACCACTTTTAAACACATTGCTATTATTGGCAAATATATGCAGCCAGAAATGCGCGAGCAAATCATTCAGCTTGCTCAGTTTTTGCGTGATTTCGATGCCACCATTTCGATTGAACAAGCAACAGCTGACAATTGCGGCATTACAAATTTTGACCGAATCACAATGGCTGACGTTTGCAAACAGGCAGACTTAGTCATTGTCGTAGGCGGCGATGGCACCATGCTCTCAGTGGCGCGTGCATTGGTGGGTTCCAATATTCCCTTAATTGGCGTGAATAAAGGGCGCTTAGGCTTTTTAACTGACCTCACGTCTGAGTCTATGTTTGAAGGTGTCTCAAATATTTTGGCGGGTAATTTTAGTGCAGAAAAGCGCATGTTATTGCAAGCAGAAGTGCATGCAAATGGGCTAGAATTACAATCTTTTATTGCTTTAAATGACGTGGTTGTGGGTAAAAGCAACTTGGGCCGTTTAATTGATCTTGAGGTGCATATTAATGGAGCCTATGTTAATCGTCAGCGCTCAGATGGTTTAATCGTTTCAACGCCTACCGGCACCACTGCTTATTCATTATCTGCGGGCGGGCCAATCTTAGACCCAAGCTTAAATGTCATGACCTTGGTACCGATATGCCCCCACACGCTTAGTAATCGGCCTATTGCAATTAGTGCTTTGAGTGAGGTGGTTATTAGTGTGGTTGGCGTTTCTGAATGTAGCGTGCATTTTGACGGTCAAGCTGCCTTGCCATTAAATCAAGGTGATAAAGTTGTGGTGCGCACTGCGCAAGAGTCAGTCACATTACTTCACCCTAAAGGGCATAACCACTATGCTACCCTGCGTGAAAAACTTGGTTGGGGTTAATACATGCTACAAAGTTTGTCTATTCGTGACTTTGTCATTGTCGATAAGCTTGACTTAGAGTTTACTTCTGGGTTTACCGTACTTACAGGTGAAACAGGAGCGGGAAAGTCGATTTTAATTGATGCGCTATCACTCACTTTGGGTGCCAGAGGTGAGGCAGGGGTGATACGTACTGGTTGCGAAAAAGCTGAGATTTCTGCCTTTTTTTCAACGCAAAATTTAACCAATGTTGATACTTGGCTAAACGAGCAAGCGCTTTCATATGAGCAAGGCGAGTTATTGTTGCGTCGCGTGATGTACGCTGATGGAAGAACGCGTGCATTTATTAATGGCCAAGCAGTAACCGTTGCCCAGCTTAAAGAGCTGGGAGAATTGCTGGTGGATATTTATAGCCAACATGCGCATCACTCCTTACTCAAAACTAGCTATCAGCGCCAAGTGCTAGACGATTTTGCGGGCATGAGTGCGCAAGCAAAAGCAGTAGCAGCGAGTTACAAAGCATGGCAAGAAGTGGCAAGTATGCGCGCGCAACTAGAAGCCAATGCGCATCAATATGCTGAAGAGTTAGCAATATTAAGAGATGAAGTTAGAGAGCTTAAGCAATTGGTTATTTCTGAGGCCGATTGGGAAGCATTGCAGCAAGAACATGCGCGAATATCAAACAGCGCGAGCTTGATTCAAAACGGAGCGACATGTTACGAATTATTGGCTGAGCATGAGTTTTCTGTGATTGACCAACTTAGCCAAGTGCAGCACCACCTAGATGAAATGGTTAAGTTTGACAGCGGGCTAGCTGAATCTGTAGAGGCGGTACAATCATCATTAATTCAGCTAGAAGAAGCCAGTAGAAACATCAATCGGTTTATTCAACGTGCAGAACTAGACCCGCAACGCCTTGAGAACATAGAATCGCAAATGCAAGCCTTGCATGATGGCGCAAGAAAATATAGAAGTAAACCTGAATCATTAATGGAAGTCTTTACGTCAAAACAAGCGCGTATGCAAGAACTAGAAAGCTATCAACAAGATGATGCATTGATTAAACAGGAAACTACCTTAAAGGCAGAGTATATGCAGCTTGCGCAGGCTTTGAGCAAAGCGCGAATATCAGCAGCAAAAGTACTTAGCCAGAAAATTAGCCATGAAATGCAGAGTCTGGCATTGGCAGGTGGACAATTTGAAGTCGTGCTTACAGCACAAACACCAGATGCAACAGGGTTAGAAGATGTACAGTTTTTAGTCGCAGGCCATGCTGGGGTTGAACCCAAGCCTCTTGCCAAAGTGGCTTCTGGCGGTGAACTTTCTCGCATTAGTTTGGCAATACGAGTGACAACAGCGCAACAGATTAATGTGCCAACCATGATTTTTGATGAAGTTGATGTGGGCATTGGTGGTGGCGTGGCTGAAGTGGTAGGTCGTTTATTAGCGCAGTTAGGAAAAACACGTCAGGTATTGGTGATTACTCACTTGCCACAAGTGGCCTCTTGTGGCGCACAGCATTTTAGAGTGAGTAAAACACAACAAGATGGTCACACATTAAGTCATATTACAGCATTAGATGATACTGAACGTATTGAAGAAGTGGCGAGAATGTTGGGTGGTATTGATATTACACAAACCACGCGGCAACATGCGGCAGAAATGTTAAACGCCCGCTAGAAGCAGGCGTTTAGATTACAGTAAATTATCTAGTTTTTATGCGGGCAGGGAGTTTTAGTACAATCTGCATAAATATAAAGTGAGTGGTCATGCACTTTAAAGCCACGCTTTTCTGCTGCCGCATGCTGACGTTTTTCGATTTCTTCATCACAAAATTCTTCAACGCGACCACATTGCATACACACAATATGGTCATGATGTCCGCCTTGATTCAGCTCAAACACGGCCTTGCCACTTTCAAAGTGGTGACGAATAAGCAAACCAGCTTGCTCAAATTGGGTGAGCACACGATAAACAGTAGCTAAACCAACATCTTCACCTGAGGTGATTAAAATTTTGTAAATATCTTCAGCAGATAAGTGACGTTCACTACTGTTCTCAAAAAGGTCTAATACCTTTAAACGAGGAAGTGTCGCTTTTAGCCCTGCATTTTTTAAATCTTTAGGTTCGCGCATAGTGTTTTGCCATGTATGTGTCGTGTTATATTATCGTTATTTACAAATTAAGTCATGTCAATGCGCCAAAAAAATGTATTTTTATTGTTGTGGGTAACGTTAACGTGCGTTGCCTGTTCATCCACCTTGCCTAGTTTTAAGTCCTACAAGCTTGATATTCAACAAGGTAATGTAGTGACCTCCAAAATGATGGACCAAGTGCGTCCTGGTATGAGTAAATCGCAGGTCAAATATGTATTGGGCACGCCTTTAATTCAAGATACCTTTCATAAAGACAGATGGGATTACCTATACCAATATCGCCATGAAAATAAAATCACCCAGCAGAATCGTGTGATTTTGTATTTTAAAAATGATGTGCTAGACAAAATTGCCGGTGACCCTATCCCAGAAGGAACGCTTGACCCAGCCAGTTTACCAAAGTCTGATGTCATGCTTGAGCAAGCAGATAAACGTACTTTTGTTGAAAAATTAAAGTTCTGGAACGCACGTGAGGCTCAACCAAATAGTGCGCTTGCAGCTAAGGGCGCAAGCGAAAAAGCAGATGAAGGCTCATTACTTGATAAATTGAAATTCTGGAAATCAAATGAAGCTGAAGTGGCAGATAAGAGTGCCTTAAGCAAAGCTGAAGATGCAGCTAAAGACACGCAACTACAAGCTAAAGCAATGGCAGAACTAGCGCAAGCAAGCCCACCTGAAATGTCTACAACTCAACAAGTGGCAGAAGCCGCTGCGGAGAAGGTTGAGCCAACTAAGAAAGAAGAAGATGCAACGACTTCATTATTGGCAGTGCCAATTGAAGCGACTGTTGTAGCGAGTGCGCCAGCGATTGCAGAATCAGCTTCTGAGACGGTTGAGGTGGCAAAACCTGCGGTGGAAACGGTAGCTGATGTTGTTGCGCCAGTAGTTGAAGCAACTGCAGTTGCTAGCGCGCCTTTACAGCCAGAGCCACAAATGCCAGCACCAGTCGCTGAAGCAACACCAGAAGTTGTGGCATCAAAAGAAGAGCCAGTGTTAGCGCCTGAGCCTTCACCAGAGGCTACAATGGCAGAAAACAAGCCAGATGTTGCGAAGACAGATGATGTGTACCAAAGTTACAACACTGAGCTTGAGTCGCCAACATTATTATTGGACAAAAAACTTAAAATACTTAGCGATAAACCAATCGCTAAGATTAATGCGACACCAGATATTCCACCACAATTGAGATTATCACGCACATTGGCAGATGCCCCATCCATGGATGTACCTGTCAGTGAAGTATCGCTAAAACCAAGCCCAGCGGCAAAAGTGCCACCATCTCCAGATACCTCTGAGCCTGGCATATTTGAGCGCATGCTAGAAAAAATAGGTTTTTAGAAGAATTAAAATTTAAAGAGTATTGAAATGACACTGAAAATTGTAATTGCTGGCGTAACAGGTCGAATGGGACATGCTTTGCTAGAGGGAGTATTTGCTGATGCAAGTTTAAAGCTACATGCTGCTCTGGACCGTGTGGGCAGTCCGATGTTGGGGCGTGATGCAGGGGAGCAATTTGGCAAAAGTACTGGAGTATTAATTTCTAGCGATATACAACAGGCGCTCAATGGCGCTGATGTGCTGGTAGATTTTACCCGTCCAGAAGCTAGTATGCAGTATTTGCAAGCTTGCCAACAAGCAAATGTAAAATTGGTAATTGGCACCACAGGTTTTTCCGACGTGGAAAAAGAGCAGATTACACAAGCCTCAAAAAAAATAGGCATAGTATTTGCGCCCAATATGAGTGTTGGTGTGACGTTGTTGATTAACTTGGTAGAACAAGCCGCCAAAGTGCTAAGTGATGGTTATGATATTGAAGTGGTGGAAATGCACCATAGACACAAAGTGGATGCCCCTTCTGGCACTGCTTTGCGTTTAGGCGAGGCGGCTGCCAAAGGCATTAATCAAGCCTTAAAAGACTGTGCAGTATATGCGCGTGAAGGCGTAACGGGCGAGCGTGAAGCAGGTACCATAGGCTTTGCCACCATGCGCGGTGGCGATGTGGTGGGCGACCATACGGTGGTGCTGGCTGGCATTGGTGAACGCGTTGAGCTAACGCATAAAGCCTCTAGCCGCGCGACCTTTGCCTTGGGCGCGTTGCGTGCCGCCAAATATCTGGCAGACAAGCCAACGGGTTTGTTTGATATGCGCGATGTATTAGGTTTCGTCAAAACTTAAATAAGCCTATTGAGAAGCGATATGCAAAACACCCGTCATTATCAGCAGATGCTATTGTTGATATTGTCGGGTGTTTTTGTTTGGTCGGCGATTCACCCTAAAGATTATTTCACTTGGCTTTTAGAAGTGGCGCCTGTGCTGATTGGGTTGCCATTGGTTTATGTTTATCGAAATACCTTCCGTTTGAGCAATTTAGTATTGGGCTTACTTACCTTGCATGCGGTCATTTTGATGGTGGGCGGGCATTACACTTATGCAGAAGTGCCTTGGTTTAATAGCTTGCGTGATAGCTTTCAATTAGATAGAAATTATTACGACCGAGTTGGCCATTTTGCGCAAGGGTTTGTGCCTGCAATGGTGGCGCGAGAAATCCTGATTCGCAAGCAAGTATTGCAATCTCATGCATGGTTATTATTTCTGGTTACTTGTATCTGTTTAAGCATCAGTGCTTTTTATGAGCTCATTGAGTGGTGGGTGGCAGAGTGGAGTGGAACTCAGGCTGAAGCCTTTTTGGGTACACAAGGCGATGTTTGGGATACGCAGTGGGACATGTGTTTGGCGCTCATTGGCGCGTTGATAGCACAATTGAGTTTGGCAAAAGTACACGATAAGTCGATGGCAAAGCTTGAGTGATTTTTCGCTTTCAGCTATAATGCATCAATTCTGAAACGGGAAGAGTTTATCTAAGCTTTTCCCGTTTTGCACATCTACTGTTTATAGCGCAACAAAGTTTTGTTCGGGCGCAACGCAGGCTTACCAAATGATGTGTTTCGTATTAAAAACAAAGGAGCGCAAGGTGTCAAAAACAATTCCAGCCATTTTAGTGTTAGCAGATGGAACTGTTTTTAAAGGCATTGCCATTGGCGCAACTGGGCATACGGTGGGTGAGGTGGTGTTTAATACCTCTATCACCGGCTATCAAGAAATTCTCACCGATCCATCTTATACCGAGCAAATTGTCACCCTGACTTATCCGCACATTGGCAACTACGGCACCAATAGCGAAGATGTGGAGTCAGGCAAAGTGTATGCCGCAGGCTTAATCATTCGTGACTTGCCTTTGCTGGAAAGTAATTTCCGAAGCCAACAAAATTTATCTGATTATTTAAAAGCCAATAATGTTGTTGCCATCGCTGATATTGATACGCGTAAATTGACCCGTATCTTGCGTGAAAAAGGTGCGCAAGCAGGTTGCATCATGGCCGGTGAAAGCGCAGATGAAGCGCAAGCCTTGCAGTTAGCCAAGGGCTTTCCTGGTTTGGCAGGCATGGATTTAGCCAAAGTAGTGACTTGCCAGCAGGCTTATGATTTTACAGAAGGTGAGTGGGCATTAGGTAAAGGTTTTGCAAACTCAACTGAACAGCAATTCCACGTGGTGGCTTTTGACTACGGTGTGAAACGCAATATTTTGCGCATGTTGGTGTCACGTGGCTGTAAGGTCACTGTTTTACCCGCGCAATCGACAGCCGAGCAAGCCTTGGCTTATAAACCAGATGGTATTTTCTTGTCTAACGGCCCTGGCGACCCAGAACCATGTGATTACGCCATTAAGGCAATTAAGACGCTGGTAGATACAGGTATTCCGACTTTTGGTATTTGCTTAGGGCATCAGTTGTTGGCGCTCGCCAGCGGTGCAAAAACGCTCAAAATGAAGTTTGGCCACCACGGTGCTAATCATCCTGTGCAAGATGTGGCAAGCAAGCGCGTGTATATCACCAGCCAAAACCATGGTTTTGCCGCAGACCCTGCCACTTTGCCTGCTAATGTCAAAGTGACGCATGTGTCATTGTTTGATGGTAGTTTGCAAGGTATTGCGCGCACCGATAAACCTGCTTTTAGCTTCCAAGGTCACCCAGAAGCCAGCCCAGGCCCGCAAGAAATGAGCGTACTGTTTGATCAATTTATTGAATTAATGCAAGAAAGAAAGTCAGTCTAAATGGCGAAAAGAACCGACATCAAAAGTATTTTAATTATCGGTGCCGGCCCGATTGTGATTGGGCAAGCCTGCGAGTTTGACTACTCAGGTGCACAAGCATGTAAAGCCTTGCGTGAAGAGGGCTATCGCGTGATTTTGGTGAACTCTAATCCAGCCACTATCATGACTGACCCTGAGATGGCAGATGCGACTTATATTGAGCCGATTACTTGGCAAATCGTTGAAAAGATTATTGCTAAAGAAAGACCAGATGCGCTATTGCCGACCATGGGTGGGCAAACTGCGCTGAATTGTGCTTTAGATTTAGATAAACACGGCGTGTTGGCTAAATATAACGTAGAGATGATAGGCGCAACCAAAGAAGCGATTGATAAGGCAGAGGATCGCCAGAAATTTAAAGAAGCCATGACCAAAATTGGCTTGGGCTCAGCAAAATCCGCTATTGCGCACAGCTTAGAAGAAGCTCTGCAAGTGCAAGCTAATATTGGCTACCCAGCGATTATTCGTCCATCTTTCACCATGGGTGGCAGTGGTGGAGGAATTGCCTACAATCGTGAAGAGTTTGTGGCTATTTGTGAGCGCGGTCTTGAAGCATCCCCAACAAAAGAGCTTTTGATTGAAGAGTCGATGCTTGGTTGGAAAGAATATGAGATGGAAGTGGTGCGCGATAAAGCAGATAACTGCATTATTGTTTGCTCCATTGAAAACTTAGACCCTATGGGTGTGCACACAGGCGACTCTATTACTGTTGCGCCTGCACAAACGCTTACCGATAAAGAATACCAAATCATGCGTAACGCATCTTTGGCAATTCTGCGTGAAATTGGTGTTGAAACGGGTGGTTCAAACGTACAGTTTTCGATTAACCCCGTCGACGGCCGCATGATTGTCATTGAAATGAATCCACGTGTATCTCGTTCATCGGCTTTAGCATCTAAAGCCACAGGCTTTCCTATTGCTAAAGTAGCGGCTAAGCTGGCAATTGGTTACACGCTAGATGAGTTGCGTAATGATATTACTGGTGGTGCAACGCCTGCATCGTTTGAGCCAAGTATTGATTATGTGGTCACCAAAGTGCCACGTTTTGCTTTTGAAAAATTTCCGCAAGCGGATAGCCGTTTAACCACACAGATGAAATCTGTAGGTGAAGTGATGGCGATGGGGCGCACATTTCAAGAGTCTTTCCAAAAGGCATTACGTGGCTTAGAAGTTGGCGTTGATGGTTTGGATGAAAAAACCACAGATATAGATATTATTGCAAAAGAGATGGGTGAGCCTGGTCCAGAACGTATATGGTATGTGGGTGATGCATTCCGTGCTGGCATGACTATTGAACAAGTGTTCAATATTTCAAAAATAGACCCGTGGTTCTTAGTGCAAATTGAAGACATTATCCTTCAAGAAAAAGCGCTACATAACAAGAGTTTGGCAGATTTGGATCAGCATTCTCTATTTAAACTAAAACGTAAAGGCTTTTCTGATCGTCGCTTAGCTAAATTACTAGGCACAGACCAGCATGCAGTGCGCGCGTATCGCCAAGCATTAAAAGTGCGCCCAGTGTATAAGCGCGTGGATACTTGCGCTGCAGAATTTGCCACCAATACTGCCTATATGTACTCTACCTATGAAGAAGAGTGCGAAGCGCAACCTACTAACAAGAAGAAAATCATGGTGCTTGGTGGCGGTCCAAATCGCATTGGTCAAGGCATTGAGTTTGATTACTGCTGTGTGCATGCGGCATTCGCATTGCGTGATGATGGGTATGAAACCATCATGGTGAACTGTAACCCTGAGACCGTTTCAACTGATTATGATACTTCAGACAGGCTTTATTTTGAGCCACTGACGTTAGAAGATGTACTCGAAGTGGTTGCTTTAGAAAAACCTATTGGTGTAATTGTGCAATACGGCGGTCAAACACCGCTCAAATTGGCGCGTGACTTAGAAAAAGCAGGGGTGCCAATTATTGGCACTAGTCCTGATGCAATCGACCGTGCAGAAGATCGTGAGCGTTTTCAAAAAATGTTGCATGAGCTTGGCCTAAAACAGCCGCCAAATAGAACAGCGCGAGCAGAAGCAGAGGCCTTGCGTTTGGCAGAAGAAATTGGTTATCCATTGGTAGTGCGTCCAAGTTATGTACTGGGTGGTCGCGCCATGGAAATTGTGCATGAGCAAAGCCAGCTTGAGCGCTACATGCGCGAGGCAGTAAAAGTCTCTAATGAATCGCCAGTATTGTTGGATAGATTCTTAAACGATGCGCTTGAAGTCGATGTTGATGCGATTTGTGATGGCGAAGATGTGCTAATTGGTGGCATTATGGAGCACGTAGAGCAAGCAGGTGTGCACTCAGGTGACTCAGCATGCTCATTACCCCCTTATAGTTTGTCTGCAAGCTTGCAAGATGAGTTACGCAAGCAAACCATACAAATGGCCAAAGCACTTGGCGTAGTTGGCTTGATGAATGTGCAATTTGCCATTCAGGGAGAAACGGTTTATGTATTAGAAGTCAATCCACGCGCTTCACGTACTGTTCCGTTTGTTTCTAAAGCATGTGGTCTGCAGTTGGCTAAAATCTCAGCGCGCTGTATGGCAGGCATGAGCCTCAAAGCGCAAGGTGTTACTGCAGAGGTGATTCCACCCTATTACTCAGTTAAAGAAGCCGTATTCCCATTTATTAAGTTTCCTGGTGTTGATACCATTCTTGGCCCAGAAATGAAATCGACGGGCGAGGTCATGGGCGTTGGTAAAACCTTTGCTGAGGCTTTTGTAAAATCACAATTAGGTTCGGGCACAAAACTACCAAAATCTGGCAAAGCCTTTATTAGCGTGCGCAAAGAAGACCGTGAACGTGTCATTGAAATTGCCCAAGCCTTGCATGATTTAGGCTTTAGCTTAGTGGCCACTAAGGGTTCAGCCTCGGCAATTTCGGCGGCAGGGCTCAATGTAACCCCAGTTAACAAGGTCGCTGAGGGTCGTCCGCATATTGTAGACATGATTAAAAATGGTGATATTAGCTTTATTGTCAATGTAACAGAAGATAAAAAAGCTATCCATGACTCTTATGAAATTCGTCGTAGCGCATTGCAACAAAAGGTTACATACTACACAACCCTAGCAGGCGCAAAAGCCGCATGCATGGGCATGGCGTATATTCAAGAGCTTGAAGTCAAGTCATTACAAGGCTTGCATCAAGACTTAACTTAAAATAAGATATTACTAAATAAAGAACAATTTACTAAAACCACGCTCGTATGGGTGTGGTTTTGTTTTTATAAAAGGGTTAGCAAATGGCAACACAAATTCCAGTCACCGTGCGTGGCTTAGAAATGATGAAAGAAGAACTGCAACGACTAAGAAGCGTAGACCGCCCTGAAATTATTCAAGCAATTGCTGAAGCGCGTGCGCAAGGTGATTTATCTGAAAATGCAGAGTATGAGTCAGCCAAAGAAAAGCAAAGCTTTATTGAGGGTCGTATTGCAGAGCTAGAAGCAAAACTTTCCAACTGTATGGTGATTGACCCTAAAACCCTCAATGCAGATGGGCGTTGTGTGTTTGGTTCAACGGTTGAAATTGAAGATTTAGATAGTGGTGATGTAGTCACCTACCAAATTGTGGGTGACGATGAGGCAGACATTAAAGGTGGTAAAATTTCTGTGAGCTCACCCATTGCGCGCGGCTTAATTGGCAAAACAGAAGGTGATGTAGCAGAAGTGATGGCACCAGGTGGCATTAAATCTTACGAAGTACTTACGGTGCAATATATCTAATGGCTTGGTCAGCTAAATTAGCGTTAGTCGTTATTACCCTGTGGGTGGGTGCGCTTTGGGCGATTGGCTATATTGCCGCCCCCACCATGTTTTATGTGTTACAAGACAGGCAAATGGCGGGCATGTTAGCGGGGAAAATGTTTACCGTGGTTGCCTATATTGGCATGGTAAGCGCATTTTATTTGCTTATACAACGTTTAAGCGCATATGGCACGCTAGCACTTAAACAAAGCTTCTTTTGGGCTGTGTTTGTCATGTTGCTGCTCACCTTGGCTGGGCATTTTGGCATTCAACCTATTTTAGCCAGTTTAAAAACCCAAGCGATGCCTGCGGACGTGATGCAAAGCGTATTTGCTGACCGATTTAAAACTTGGCATGGCGTAGCAAGTATCGCCTATATGATTCAAAGCCTACTTGGGTTTGTGTTAGTGCTTAAAGCCCGTCAATAGCACTGAAAATTGATTTAGGCTTTAGGTATTACAATCTTAGCTTGCTCAGCTTGTCGATAAATCACTAATTGCTTGCCAATATGATGTACCGCAACCGCCTGTAACTCTGAGCAAATATCGGTTAGCATTTG
>CAYXGE010000023.1:21652-23523 GCA_964464435.1 uncultured Methylophilaceae bacterium | reverse complement strand
TTCACCTTTTACCGTGTAGTGCAGGTTTTCTAGCGGAAACTTTGCGTCTGGGTCGTCGCATAGCTCGCCGTTAACGGTGACTTCTTCATTAATAATGAGAATACGGCACATTTTGCGTGTGCCAAAGCCTTGTTTGTGCAGAATGCGTTCTAAATCGAGTGTTTTTGCCATGATTGGATTATACAAATAAAAAAACCCGCTGGTGCGGGTTTTTAAAAAGACAGATTGCCCACAGTTGTGGGCGCTTAGTATGGACTTTGGTTAGTCTTTTTTAGCGATAAAATTATAGGCTATAGCCCCTATCACGCCGCCTAAAATGGGGGCTACCCAAAACAGCCAAAGTTGTTGTAAATAAATGCCACCTGCAAATACGGCTTGGCTGGTGCTACGTGCAGGGTTTACTGAGGTGTTGGTTACGGGAATGCTTATCATATGAATAAGCGCTAAAGTAAGGCCAATGGCAAGTGGGGCTAGGCCAGCTGGTGCGCGGCTATCGGTAGCGCCCATGATGATAAATAAAAATACCGCTGTCATCACCACTTCACATACAAAGGCAGCGTGTAATGCATAACCGTGAGGTGAGGCTTCACCGTAACCATTAGAAGCAAAGCCGCCTAGCGTATAGCCTTCTTGCCCGCTGGCAATGCAGTAAATAATGGCTGCAGCCAATAAGCCACCTAATACTTGCGCCACAATATAGTGTGGCAATTCAGCGGCTTTAAATCGTCCACCTGCTACTAAACCAATGGAGACTGCTGGGTTAAGGTGACAACCTGAAATATGGCCAATTGCATAGGCCATGGTGACCACCGTTAAACCAAACGCTAATGAAACGCCTAAGTAGCCTAACCCTAATTCAGGAATACCTGCCGCCAATACGGCACTACCGCAACCGCCTAAAACTAACCAAAAAGTGCCAATTAACTCAGCAAGTGAACGTTTTGTGAGTGACATTTCAATCTCCCCTTTGTATGTTTTAAATGTGCTTATGAAATAAGCATATTCAATGTACTGCATTCATTCATTGCCTGCAAACATAATAGTGTCAAAGACTGTAAAATTTGGTTCAGGTAGAATACGCGTATTAACAATGAGTAGCCTTAATAATGACCATTAAACATATTAGTTCACGCGATAATCCGCTTTTTAAAAAGCTAAAAAGCATTAGTAGTTCTGCGCGTGAGCGTAAACTCGCAGGTAAGATACTGCTAGATGGCGCACATGTGATTGAGGCGTTTACAGACACGTTTGATTTGCCAGAGTTGGTGGTGGTGAATGATGGTGACTGTGCGATGGATGTGCTGAATTTATTAGAGCGCATGCAAGATACAGCGGTTGTTACCATGCCTGCCAGTATGTTTTCGGCAATATCGCCAGTAGCAACGCCTACAGGCATGTTAGCGCTGGCAGATAAACCAGTTTTGCCATTACCAGAGAATATTAGATTTGCGCTCATGTTGGAGAATATTCAAGACCCCGGTAATTTGGGCAGCATGTTACGCACAGCGGCAGCGGCAGGGGTAGATGTTGTATATTTATCTGAGGGGTGTGCTGAGGCATGGTCGCCCAAAGCCATACGCGGTGGGCAAGGCGCACAGTTTGTGTTGCCTATGGTAGAGCATGCAGATTTAATAGCCACGGCAAATCAGTTTAATGGGCTAACATTGGCAACTGCAATGCACGGTGAATCTTTATATGCCGTTAATTTGTCAGGTAATGTTGCTTTTGTGATTGGTAATGAAGGTGCAGGGGTGAGTGATAGCTTAATCCGCGCCTGCGCCAAGCAAGTACATATTCCTAATAGTGGTAAGGTGGAATCTTTAAATGCGGCTGCCGCGGCGGCTATTTGTTTGTTTGAGCGTATGCGTCAA
>CAYXGE010000023.1:7075-21552 GCA_964464435.1 uncultured Methylophilaceae bacterium | reverse complement strand
TTTAATGCTTGACCGTGCTACTTGGCACATAAACCTCTGCGCTAAATAAGGGGGCAATGTCTTCTTCTTCAAACACGTAGCGGGCATTACAAAAGTCACAATGCACTTCTACACTGCCTTGTTCTTCAATAATGCTATCTACTTCTTCTTTGCCTAGCATGCGTAACATGCTGGCGACCCCTTGCTGCGAACAACTGCAATAAAAACGTACAGACTGCGCTTCAAATAGGCGAACTTGCTCTTCATGAAATAAGCGCGTTAATAAGGTGGCAGCGGGTAAATGCAAAAGTTCATTGGTTTGCACTGTGTCCGCTAACAGACAGGCACGTGGCCATGCATCAGTATCTTCAATTTGTTGGCTTGATTGCGGTAGTTTTTGAATAAGTAAGCCCGCTGCACTGTTAGTATCACATGCCAGCCAGATACGCGTTTCAATTTGCTCAGAACGCAACATATAGTTTTGTAGTACTTCAGATAAGGTTTGCCCTTCTATTGGCACGATGCCTTGGTAGCCTTCACCGCCATCTTTAGGGTCAAGCGTAATAACAAATTGACCGCCTTTTAACAAATCAATTGGCGATTCTTGTAATAGTTTACCTTCCCACTTTGCGGTAGCGCGCATGGTCAATTCCGAGGTGCACTCAACCACTACCATTTTAAGCGCATCAGAACCTTGCAACTGCAATATGAGTGCGCCTTGCATTTTGATGGTGGCGGTCAATAGTGCAGCTGCAGCCATTAGTTCACCTAAAAGATGACGCAAAACTATTGGGCACTGTTGATGTTCTAGTGCGGCATTGAGCGTTTCACTCAGTTGAACTGTATTGCCGCGCACGGCAGTGTTTTCAAATAAAAATCGATGTAAGTTATCAGTGATTTCTACGTCAAATGCCATGTGTTTTTTTGATGTATTCATGTTTGATATTTTAGCATTATCAGAAAACTAGTATTAACAATATTGCTGGATATAAGTTGAAATGAGAATGATTATCATGTATATTACGGTTAAGTTTTAAAAAAACATTTTTTAACGTTTATATATATGAATACGGAGTAGTGAATTGCGTAAGAAAAAAATCGTGCTTATCGTGAGTTTAATCTTGTCAAGTCAGGTAATGGCGGAAGACATGAAATTGGCTGGTTTACTGATACCTCGTGTAGATGTTATTGGTGGCAAAGAAGCACTACTTTCTACGCCAAGCTCAGCGGCCATTATTGAAAGCCAAGAGTTAGAAAGCGCCCATGTCATGACCACCAATGAAGCGCTACGTAAGGTGCCAGGTGTTGTGACCCGCGATGAAGAGGGTTTTGGCATACGCCCTAATATCAGTATTCGCGGTTTAAATCCTACACGTTCAACAAAAGTGCTTTTATTAGAAGATGGTATTCCATTAGCATTTGCACCTTATGGTGACAACGCTAGCTATTATTATCCAAGCATTGATCGCTTTAGCAGTATTGAAGTGCTAAAAGGTGCAAATCAAGTGAAGTTTGGACCACAAACTTTAGGTGGCGTAATTAACCACATTACGCCAAACGCGCCGCAAGAGTTTAAAGGGCATGTGAGTGTTACTGCTGGTAACCGCGACTTTTTAAATACCAAAATCAATGTGGGTGGCAATGGTATGTTGCTTGATTACACACACAAACAAGGTGATGGTGCGCGCGACAACACTGAGCACAATATTGATGACCTTAATTTTAAAATAACCAAATCAATCACTGACAGTCATGCCGTTACTTTACGTACCAACTATTTTAGTGAAGATTCGCAAGTTAGCTACTCAGGCTTAACGCAGCGTGAGTACAATAATTTTGGTGGTGAATACAATCCGTTTAATCATGATGACTTTGAAACCACGCGATACGGCGCTTCTGTTACGCATGATTGGCAAATTAACACAGATGCATTAATTACCACCAATTATTATTACAGCCATTTTGACCGAGATTGGTGGAGGCAGCAGAGTAATACCAGTGCCAATAATATCACTTCAGGCATAGGCTGCGCTGCAGTTTCAGCAGCCAGAATTAATGGTGCACGCGTGAACGGGGATAACTGTCAAGGTAATCAAGGCCGCCTTCGTACTTATGAAACCTATGGCGTTGAGCCACGCTTAAGTATTAACCACAGTTTAGGCTTGTTTGAAGCTGGTGTAAAAGCGCATTATGAAACGCAAGAACGTAAGCAAAAAAATGGCACCAGCGCTAGTGCTAGAACGGGTTTATTGTCAGAAAACAACCTCCGTGAAACCGATGCGTATTCAGGCTTTTTGAGTAATCGATTTGATATTGGGCAGTTCTCATTAACCCCAATTGTGCGCTATGAGCATATAGAAAATGAAAGAAAAAACAAACTGACAGGCGCTAAAGGAGAGGCCTCCTTGCAAGAGTGGGTGCCAGGTATATCGCTTGCTTATACGCCACATCAGGATTTAATTGTGTTTGCAGGGGTACACCGTGGATTTGCGCCACCAAGGGCAGAAGATTTAATTGACAATGCAGGGGGCTCTGTTGAGGTTGATGCTGAAGAGTCTACTAATTGGGAGCTTGGATTTAGAGCTAAACCTATTGCTAATTTAGAACTAGAGGCGACTGCTTTTTATAATGATTTTGATAATTTAATTGCGGTAGGTTCTATTGCGAGTAATGTAAATTTAGCGCAAGGTAAGGCCACATACTCAGGCTTGGAAATTATGGGTAAGTACCATTTTGATAATGGTATGTTTACTCGCGTGGCTTACACATGGTTACCTGTGGCTGAGCAAGACAATGTCTTTACGCAAGTGGCTAACAATCAACCAGTTGGCACCGCAGCGGGTAATAGTGCGGCCGGTAATCGCTTACCTTATGCTCCCAAAAATACACTTACTGCCGCATTAGGCTATCAGCATAATCAACTAGATATGCAGATAGAGGCTGTGCATGTAGGCAAACAATACTCAGACTTTGCTGAAACTGGCGCTGTACCAATGAATTTAGCCATAGGACAAACAGGTCAAGTGGGTGAAATTTCAAGTTATACCATCTATAACGCGGCTATTAATTACAAACTGCCTGAACATAAAACCACGTTGTTTTTGGTAGGAAAAAACATTTTTGATAAAGACTACATTGTCGACCGTACACGCGGCATTTTAACGGGCATGCCAGCCCTAGTGCAGGTGGGCGCGCGCTACGACTTTTAGTATTGTTGATGCATAATTTGCCTAGAGTTAGGTACTTTGCTTAACTGCCAATTGTCAATCGCCCAACGCCACACTTCATTCAGTGTGGCGTTTTTTACTTCTAAAGGCGGATGTTGGCCCAAAAAATACAATGCCTCAAACAGCAGTATAGGCGCGGCTTCTGGGGAGATTGCCTGAGCCAAGGTTTGTTTGCTGAGTTTTTCACCTTGCGCGTTGCAGGCTACCGGCACATGGGCGTATGTAGGGCTTGGGTAGCTTAATAATTGCTGTAAATATAATTGCCTAGGAGTTGAGTCTAGTAAATCTGCCCCACGAACTACATGGGTCACGCCTTGCAAGGCGTCATCGACCACTACCGCTAGTTGGTAGGCAAACAAGCCGTCTTTGCGCTTTAAAATAAAGTCACCAACATCGAAGGCTAAGTTTTGTGTAATCTCACCTTGAATAGCATCTACAAAGCCTATGAATTTATCCAATGCAATTGCTCTGTAGGCCGCGTCTATATTGGGCTGTAGAGGTGGTTTTTTAAAACATGTTTTGGGGTAAATTAAGCCATCAATGCCCTGTGTTTGGCTAGAGTCTGCTATTTCTTTACGCGTGCAAACACATGGGTAAACGTGAGGGTTTAGTTGAGTAAAAGCTTCTTGGTAATAGTGATTCCGTTGGCTTTGAAAAACAATGTCGCCATCCCATTCAAAGCCAAAAGCTTCTAAAGTGTTAATAATGTGATGAGCGGCACCTTCTACTTCACGTGGTTTATCCAAATCCTCCATACGCACAAGCCATTTTCCCTTATTAGATTTGGCATCACAATAACTGGCAACTGCCGCTACTAAACTACCAAAGTGTAATGGCCCTGAAGGCGATGGGGCAAAACGACCTACATACGACATGTGATTAATGAACAGCCTGTAAATAAGGTGGGATATGCCACGTTTGCAATTGCTTGCCCAGTAATACCAAATGGCATGGCATGCGATCAGCGCCGTTGGCGCTCACTTCAAATACAAACGTTCTTTGAAAAGTAGCATGTCCTTTACTATTTCTGGCAATGCGCAATTTGGTGCAGGCAACTGTTTCATCAAGTAATTGCAAATTGCAACGTTCTGCTAAAGAAAATCCGTGTTGAATAGCTAACTCTCTTGCAGATAAGGTGTTAAACCAAAACAAGATGATACACACAATGAATATTAGTAAAATAAACTCCAACACTTATTTCCTTATCTGAAATTAATACAATTTAACAATCAAAAATTTTTCATATGCCTTAAATGTGCATTGTAACGGCTTATCAGGTATAGTAAGCATAACAATACTAATAACAGGTGAATTCAATTTTAAAGTATTTACACTTACGAATATATTTTACATTTACGAATATATTTAAATTTACGGATAAAAGATGAGTGACAAAAGAGAGAGAGACGCACTTGTAGCTTATATAAAGCTACTGAAAAACAAAGGGGCAAGTCAAGAATCACTAACAAAACGGGAAAATTTTCTTGAAAAATTAATTCCACAACTGGTTGATAAACCTCAAAATGGTTGGGCTTTTAGAGAAGAAGTTGAAACCTTTATTGAAAAAATTGAACATGCTGATTGGCCATTTTGTTTGGCAGTTGCACGCGAATTTTATTATTTTTGGATAGAAGATATAAAGGCGGTAGCTGCTTTTAGTTCTGATGCTGCTTACGATGTTACGCCTATAGAATGGGTGCCTAAAGACAATGATTTAAAAACGCTTTGGGAAATGGTAGAAACCGTTAAATTTGATGTGGCAGAAACTTGGCCACTTAAAGCCTATCAGGCTGCATTAAAACAAGAAGGTGCAGCACAATCGTTAATTGATATTCGCGTTAAATTGGTGAAATTACTGATTATTCGCTTAAAAGACGCGCCTGATAAAAACCACAAAATTTTCCGAATTGCAGTAGATGCCACTGTACCGCTTTTTTACAGAAAAGAAACGCGCCGATTGTTTTTTGCGGTGGTACGTGAGTTTTTCTATTTCTGGATTGGCGACCCTAATGCGGCCAATTATATATTAGGGGATACCACTGGTAGTTATGTCTAATGCATCACCAGCGTGAATATCAAGCTCAAAAAGCTTATTTTTCTTTTTTAAAAAGAAAAGGTGCTAGTGCTGAAGAGTTACAACAGCGCACCAATATTCTCGAACAGTTAGACCCATTTCTCAATGCTATTCCAAGTAACGGTAGCACCTATCGTCAGGCAGTTGACTCTTTATTAAGCCAATCAGACAAAGCTGATAGGCCAGTCATTTTAACGGTCATTCGTGAGTATTTTCATTTTTGGATGGGTGACATTAAAACCATTGCTGCCTTGAATCAAGAGCAAGCATTTGATGTCCATTTGACACAATGGCAATCTTTTTCAGGAAACCTTCAACAACTTTGGGCTAGCCTGGGTCAAACCACGTTCAGCACAACTGAAATCTGGGCATGTAAAGCGTATGATGCAGTGTTGGGGCAAAAAGGATATGATAAATCGGTCATAGAAACTCGCGTGAAACTTGCCAAATTATTGCTGTTAAAGCTTAGAACATCAGAGCAATTGAATGCGAGAGAATACCGTAATGCAACAGATGCCATGTTGAGTGCCTTTGAGAGCCCAGATTTAAGGCATTTATTTTTGCAGGTGGTACGTGAATTTTATTACTTTTGGATGGCTGACCCACAAGCAAGCGATTACGTTAAAGAGTATCGCTAATTTAAGTATTGAAAGTAGTTTATGAGTGAAGAAGTCTTAATTAATGTTATTCCACAAGAAACGCGGGTAGCTATTTTAGAGCATGGCAAAGTGCAAGAATTGCATTTTGAACGGCACACTTCATTGGGCTTGGTAGGCAACATCTATCGCGGTGAAGTTTGCCGTGTGCTGCCGGGTATGCAATCGGCATTTATTGAAATCGGTTTACAGCGCGCAGCATTTTTACATGTAGCAGATGTATTGGAATGTAACCCAGAAGGTCTGCCAGAACGTCCAATACAAGAGGTGTTGCATGAAGGGCAATCGATTATTGTACAAGTCATCAAAGAACCTATTGGTACTAAAGGGGCAAGGCTAACCACGCAAATTAGTATTGCAGGCCGATTTTTAGTGTTTTTGCCTCAGCAAACGCATATTGGTGTGTCGCAACGTATTGAAGATGAAATAGAGCGCGATGCATTAAGAGACCGTTTACTGCAATTGCTACCTGAACAACGTGAAGGTGGCTATATTATGCGCACAATGTCAGAAACTGCTAGTGATGAAGAATTGTTAGCAGATATCGATTACTTGCAAAAAGTGTGGATGAATATCCAAGAGTCAAGCAAAACTGCACCAGCACGCTCGCTTGTGTTTCAAGACTTAAACTTACCTATGCGTATATTGCGGGATGTCGTGAATGATAATACTACCGCCGTGATGGTAGATTCTCGTACTACTTTTTCAAAACTTAAGGCCTTTGCTGAGCTTTATGCCGTGAAGTCATTGAGCGCTTTGACCCATTATCAAGGGGATAGGCCCTTATTTGATATGTATGATATTGAAGCAGAAATTAAACGATGCATGTCGCGCAAAGTTGAAATGAAATCTGGCGGTTATTTGATTTTCGACCAAACTGAGGCTTTGATTTCGATTGATGTCAATACAGGTAGCTTTGTCAGCGGCAAAACCTTATCAGAGACCATATTCAAAACTAATCTCGAAGCAGCACAATGTATTGCAAGGCAATTAAGACTTAGAAATCTAGGCGGTATCATCATCATCGATTTTATTGATATGGATGAGGAAGAACAGCGCGTTGCCGTACTTGAAGAACTTCAAAAGGCAGTTGAAAAAGACCGTGCACGTATCAGCATTAATGGCTTTACCCAACTTGGCTTGGTTGAAATGACGCGTAAAAGAACGCGTGAAAGCTTGGCGCATGTACTATGTGAGCCTTGTCCACATTGCATGGGGCAAGCAGAAATTAAAACCGCACAAACCACTTGTTATGAGATTTTAAGAGAAATTCTACGACATTCGAGACAGTTTAATGCGAAAGCCTTAAGTGTTATTGCATCACAGCAAGTGATTGATATGCTCATGGATGAAGAATCCCAAAGTTTGGCAGATTTGTCAGATTTTATTAATAAGCCTGTGTCATTACTAGCAGATGCAAGTTATAAACAAACAGCTTTTGATATTGTGTTAAGTTAAAATTCTAAAAACCTACTTAGTTTGTTGCATTAACCCAAGTAGCAATTTGTCTAAGAGCATGCCTTTTTGTTGAAGTTTATTGAGTTCGTTGCGCGCGGCCACAATTTCCACCTGCAAGCTATTTGCATTGTTTGAAATTTGCGTTAAAGAGGCATTGCGTTTATCGAGTACCAGTTTGTGCTCCTGAATTTGCGCAGTAAGCGGTGAAAGCACACTGTTTAACCATAATGCTGTTTTTCTTCGAGTGTCTTCATACAGCATTTCAATTTGCCTAATCATACCAATTGAAAATTTACGAATTAAAAAGCTTTTTTCTGTCATCACATTAATGGGTGAACGGCAAAAATTATCAGTCAATTCTTCTAGCCCTCGCATGCGATTGATAAACTCACTCAGGTCTAATACTGGTGGAGATACTAATTCAAAGCCGTGACTGTTGTAAAACAACTGGTATAGCTGAGCCGTTTCTTTTTGAATAACTTTACCCATTTCCCCTGCTTCTTCAGCCACCTCAATAATTTTGGCAATAAGATATTTAATGTTTTTATTAAGGCCATTGGTGGTCCAACTTTCAGTCATACCAGCTTTACCTTGGTCTACCAAACGACTTAAATTTGCGGGTTCTAGTGTAGCAATGAGCTTTCCACCCATTTTTTTGATTCTTCTTGCGCCGACTTCATAATTATTCACGGACTTTTCATATAGCTTTTTATCAATTGCAATTTCGTTCATAAGTTTTTGAATGATTTCATGGTCTTTGCCTTGCAGACCTTCTAACTCTAATAACCTTTGTTTAGAAGCCACAATCCGAGGTTGAAACATACGGCGTGATACCTTAATCATGGCTACGGTTTCATTTACCACTGAATTGCGAAGTAAGTCATTTTTAACGCCTACTACGTTTTGTGCAATGGCATTTTCTAAGGTGAGAATATTGCTTTTGGCTAGCAGTTCTTCATCTTTTTTTATTTTTGCAACCAAAGCTTTTTGTGCGGAAATCGCAATCACTAAGGACGGGGCTAAATTCAATTGCGTTGCGGTTAAATTAATTTGCGTGTCTATGCCAGCTTGTACTTCTTCTGGAGATTTTAAATCATCCCAAAGCACATCGATTTTGTTTAGAATCGCAAATTTTCTACTGGTGCGATGACGGATGTATTGTGACCAAATTGACATATCCGATTTTGTGACACCAGTATCCGTTGCTAGTAAAAATAGCACTGCATGGGCATTAGGTAAAATGCTCAGTGTCAGTTCTGGCTCTGAGCCAAGCGCATTGAGGCCTGGCGTATCCAAAATAACCAGACCGCTTTTAAGCAGTGGGTGTGGGAAATTAATGAGTGCATGTCGCCAAACTGGTACATCAACTTTGCCTGTTGATTTGGCAATTTCTAAGGTGGCTTCGTCTGTTTCATCCCATAAGCCAAGCTCTTTTGCATCGGCGATTGAAACTTCTTTTTGTTGCACGATTGATTGAAACGCAATTTTCATCGACTCTGTAGATTGTATATCTAGGCGTAATTTAGTCCATTGTTGCGGTTCAGTTTTTAAATAACTCAGGCTGTCATCTCGACGGCGCGTTTCAATGGGTAACAGTTTAATATAGGGCTCTTCACTACTGTCCCAGAATATTTCAGTAGGGCACATGGTGGTTCGGCCAGGGTTTGAAGGTAACAGCCGTTGTTCGTAACCTGAGAAAAAAAGCGCATTGATAAGCTCGGTTTTGCCACGAGAAAACTCTGCCACAAACGCTAACAACAATTTATCTTTAGAAACTGCATCAGCTAAATCAAATAAGCGTAAATCTTGCAGTGAGTCTTTATTGCCAGTGTCATTTAGCCAATCGCGATAATGCGAAATGATGGTGGAAACTTGTTCACGCCATTTTTGAAACTGAATCAGTTGTTGGTCTAAGCTCTTAGCCATATTGTTTGCATGGTTACATTTATTATTTTGATTATTGACTATACTGATTGTAAAAGATATTGGCTACTGAGAAGTAAAAAATAGTTAAAAATAATTCAAAATTTCCCTTTCAAGTGGTTGAATTAGCAACATTATCAATAGATTAGCTAGAATAAAAAGTACCAAAGGTGAAATATCAATACCGCCAACTAAAGGTACATAACGACGTATCGGCACCATAATGGGACGCGTGAGTGCCTCTAATACACCACTAATGGGTGTGTATGGATTTACCCAGCTGAGCAAGGCTTGTGCTATCGCGGCATACAAAAAAATATAAATACTGAGCTTGGCAAGTTGTAGGCAAGTCATCAATACCAACACAATCAAAAATCCACTACCAGCCACTAGCATGGGAAAACCCTCAATGAGTTTTAAACCAATATTGAGTAAAAACTGTGATAAAAACGCAATAAATAAAGTTGAAAGATCAATTTTCTTCCAGCTGGGTATCACTCGTCTGGCTGGAATAACTGCAAAATTTGTAAGTGAAACAACAGCTTGTGATACTGGGTTTTTGAAAGGTGCATTGGTAAGTTGTAAGTAAAATCTCAGCAATACACAAACAGTAAATAAACCTAATAATGTTTCTAATAAGAAAGACAAAGCGTTACTTATCATTATTGGCCTCCTAATTCATCACCAAGTTCTTTTGATCGAGCTGCCGCTGCACAAATACTTTTTATAATATTTTCTTTAACTTCTTGTGCCTGCATGGTGTTAATTGCTCGTTCTGTTGTACCTGCCTTTGAAGTCACTTGCGCACGCAATGTTGCAGGTTTTTCGGTACTGATAGCGGCTAGTTGACTCGCCCCCAAAAACGTGTGCATGCTAAGCTGACTTGCAGCATCTTCAGATAGACCAAGTGATAATGCGGCTTCTTGCATCGCTTCTAAAAAGTAAAACAGATAAGCTGGGCCACTGCCTGAAATCGCAGTGACGGCATCCATCTGCGCTTCATCTTTAAGCCACAACGTTGCGCCTGCGGCTTGCATTAGGCTTTCTGCAATCTGTTGATGTGCTTGGCTTACTTCTGGCATGGCATATAAAGCAGTGATGCCAGCCTGAATTTGAGCAGGGGTATTAGGCATGGTACGCACTATATGGTGGTATCCACCCAGCCAGCGTGATAAATCTTGGGTTCTAATGCCTGCGGCAATGGATATCACCAGTTGTTGGTTAAGTAGGCTACCCAGAAATATAGATAAATCTCGCAATTGTTGCGGTTTAACAGCTAATACAATGACATCACTATTAACAACACTTGGTAGTTGGTCCGAAGTGCGAATACCAAAAGATTGGCTAAGTTGTGCGCGCTTTTCTATATCGGTTTCAATCACTGTGATTTGCTCGGCTGAGACCTCTTTTTGCAATAATCCAGTGATTAAGGCTTTGGCCATATTGCCGCCGCCAATAAAACATATTTGTGTGTTTTTCATGCGTGTTGACTCTTTTGTTGGTAAGTTCTTGCCCCAAAAATGGCACTGCCAATTCTAACAATGGTTGCGCCTTCTGCAATAGCCGCTTCATAGTCGTCAGACATGCCAATTGATAAAGTATCAAACCCATATGAAGTCTGCATGGCTTGATAAATGAGATGTATTTTTTTAAATTGTTTAAGTTGCACGTTGATGTCAAGGCTTGGCGCGGGTATTGCCATTAAACCACGTAATCTCAAGTTTGGCATGGTCATAATGTGATTAGCTAAAGTTTCAACTTCATTTTCTAGCAACCCACTTTTTGTTTGTTCTTCACTGCTATTAATTTGCAGACAGATATTGAGTGGCGAGGCCATGCCCTCTCTAGCTTGATTAAGACGTTGCGCAATCTTTAAACGATCTACGCTGTGAACCCAATCAAAATGTTGTGCAATTGCTTGGGTTTTATTGCTTTGTATTGGCCCGATAAAGTGCCATTCAATTGCATAATTTTTCAATAATGCTTGCTTATCTAGACATTCTTGCAAATAATTTTCACCAAACAGGCGTTGACCAGCCTCATACGCCTCTATAATGCTTGAAACAGGTTGTGATTTGCTCACCGCCAATAATTGAACAGATTGGTTTGCTCTTCCTGCATCTAGCTTTGCTTGATGAAGTTTGGCATGTATGGCTTGCAAGCGATGTGCAATTGTGGTCATAATCACTCCATTCGTAACATTGAAAATTATAACAGGAGCTCGCTGTGGATATTTCTGATTTACTCGCATTTTCTGTCAAAAACAAAGCATCAGACTTGCATTTATCTGCAGGCTTACCACCGATGATTCGTGTGCATGGAGATGTGCGCAAAATTAACGTGCCTGCCATGGATCATAGTGAAGTGCACGACATGGTGTATGACATCATGAATGATGGCCAACGTAAAGTGTATGAAGAGACATTGGAATGCGACTTCTCATTTGAAATTCCTAATCTTGCACGTTTTCGTGTCAATGCTTTTAACCAAAATCGAGGCGCTGGTGCAGTATTTCGTACTATTCCATCAAAAATTCTTACTTTAGAACAACTTAACTGCCCCCCAATTTTTAAAGAAATTGCTAAAAATCCACGTGGTATTGTCTTGGTGACTGGCCCTACAGGCTCTGGTAAATCAACCACACTAGCTGCAATGGTGGACTATATTAATGAAAATGAATACGGCCATATTTTGACGGTGGAAGACCCGATTGAGTTTGTGCATGAGTCTAAAAAATGTTTAATTAACCAACGTGAAGTCGGGCCACATACCCTGTCGTTTAATAATGCTTTGCGCTCAGCATTGCGTGAAGACCCAGATGTCATTCTAGTGGGTGAGATGCGTGACCTAGAAACCATTCGCTTAGCATTAAGCGCCGCAGAAACAGGGCATTTGGTATTTGGTACATTACATACTAGCTCAGCTGCTAAAACGATTGACCGTATTGTTGACGTATTCCCAGCAGCAGAAAAAGAAATGGTACGCTCAATGTTGTCTGAATCTCTACGTGCCGTTATTTCACAAACATTGTGTAAAACCAAAGATGAACAAGGTCGTGTTGCCGCACATGAAATTATGATTGGTACACCAGCTATTCGAAACTTGATTCGTGAAAATAAAATTGCGCAAATGTATTCATCGATTCAAACTGGTAATAACGTGGGTATGCAGACCCTAGACCAAAATCTGAAAGAATTAGTACAAAGAAATGTTATTTCAGTATTAGAGGCGAAAGGTAAAGCTGCTAACAAAGAGACCTTTGGGGCTTAAAATACAGTTTTTTAATGCATAAAGAGTAACTGATTGAGGATATAAATGGATAATAGCCAAGCAGAAAAGTTTGTATTTGATTTGTTGCGCATGATGGTGGCTAAAAAGGCTTCGGACTTGTTTATTACAACAGGTTTTCCGCCAGCCATGAAAATCGATGGCAAAATGACGCCAGTGACCAATCAGTCGCTTACACAGCAACAAACGCGCGAGATTGCACGCTCCATTATGAACGACAAACAAGCGGCAGAATTTGATGCAACTAAAGAGTGCAATTTTGCTATTGGGTTACAAGGCCTAGGGCGCTTTCGTGTAAATGCCTTTGTGCAAAGAGGCTCCACAGGCTTGGTGTTCCGAACTATTACTTCTACTATTCCTAAGTTTGAAGACCTCAATCTGCCTGAAGTACTCAAAGAAGTTGCTATGACTAAACGGGGCTTGGTGATTTTAGTGGGCGGTACAGGCTCAGGTAAATCTACCACATTGGCTGCAATGATTGGCTATCGCAATGAAAATAGCTATGGCCATATTATTACCATTGAAGACCCAGTGGAATTTGTACATGACCACAAAAACTGTGTTGTAACACAGCGTGAAGTGGGGGTTGATACTGATAATTGGCATATTGCCCTTAAAAATACCTTACGCCAAGCGCCAGATGTAATTTTGATTGGTGAGATTCGTGATCGTGAAACGATGGACTACGCTATTGCCTTTGCCGAAACAGGGCACTTATGTATGGCAACTTTACACGCTAACAGTACCAACCAAGCGCTAGACCGTATTGTGAACTTTTTCCCTGAAGAGCGTCGCCATCAACTGCTGATGGATTTGTCTCTAAACGTTAAAGCCTTTGTATCTCAACGTTTAATTCCGCTTAAAGATACAAAAGGTCGCGCTGCCGCCATGGAAATTATGTTGAATTCGCCTTTAATTTCCGACCTTATATTTAAAGGTGAGGTGCATGAGATTAAAGAAATCATGGCAAAATCGCGTGAATTGGGCATGCAAACCTTTGACCAAGCCTTATTTGATTTATATGAAGCGGGCAAAATTTCTTATGATGATGCTTTGCGTAATGCAGACTCTGTGAATGAAGTGCGCTTGAAAATTAAGCTTGAGGGCAAGGCCGCGCAAGATAAAGATTTATCAGCAGGCTTAAGTAATTTAGGCATTGTTTAAAGATACAAAGACTAGCGCATTAAGCATCAAAAGGTGGCGTCCTGCCGACTAACGCCTCTAGCATTCTGAGTTCATCGTCACTGTGATCAAGTACTTGTGTGGCACGCATGCTCATGACTCCAGTGTTATCTAAACTAACCTCATGCGCGTTATGATGCGTAGCTGTGACTTCGTCACTATGGTGGCCGACATGAATATCAGTATGACCATAACAAGTGCAGGTATAGAGTTTATTTGGAGTGCTATTTAAAAACACAGCTGTTCCGCGAATGCCAATGGTAGCGACTTGTGTACGCAGCGTTGTTTTGTGGCTACGTTTTGCAAAAACAGCAAGAACCGCTCCAGTAAGTAATCTAAGCCCTGTAATCAGCCCTTGTTTGGCTCGCTCAAGCTGCATGACTGTACCACCATGCAATAAGTAAGCATCTCCGCCGATTGTGAAAATCAATTGCCCATCATGTGAAACTACGATATGGTCACCAGCGCTAATGCGGCTTGCTAACGTGGCAGCTCGACGATTAATAAATACCTCACCATGCAAGCTGTGAATATTACCTGAGGCATGCGCATATGATGGCATCCACAATAAGGCTGTACTCGCGAGCATGTTAACAAGAAACGCTCTTCTTTGTAATTTTTGCACATTCATCCTTTCATTCTTACCGTTTGTCGAATATGCACCTTTAACCTTACAAAAACAATTAGAAT
>CAYXGE010000023.1:0-6975 GCA_964464435.1 uncultured Methylophilaceae bacterium | reverse complement strand
GACTTTGATTTATTTAGTAAAGGCAAAAATGGCGTATTTAAAACGCAGATTTCAAATAAAGACAGTCTAGATGATGTGATTCGCGCTAATGATGGACGTTTCGTCGGACTTGCAAAAGACTACTAATTAAAAAACTGTATTCATTTAATGCAAATTAAAGGAACATTCCTTAACGGCAAAATAGCAAAAAGAATAGCGCTTATTCTATTTTTAGCCGCTTTCATTCCCACTTCATTAATGACTTTGCTTACGCATCGTTCGATTAATAACCTATTAATCAATAATGCACATCAATCTCTAGTCAGCACCAGTCGTAATGCTGCACTTTCAGCTTTTTCAAATCTGTTGTACGCACGTCAAAGTTTGGAACAAATGGATGTGCTTCTGCCAAACAATAGATTGTCGCCATTACAGGCTTTAAATAAGCTCAATCAGTCCATGTTTTTATCTACATTGTTGATGGATAGAGGTGGAAAATTATTGGATCAATCAACTAGCCAAGAATCAAAGTTAACCAGTCATCAAACAGAACAAATAAAAGCACTCCTTTCACGTTTACAACTCGAAAAAACGCAATTGATAGTGTTACCTGCTGATAATCACAATCAGTTACCTATTATAGTTTTAATGGTGCCACATCATCAAAACGGAATTGTAGGCAAAGTGTTAATCGCTGAATTAAAACCTAATTTTATATGGGGCGAGGTGACTGAATATCCCTCAGACATGAGTGTTTGTGCTTATCGTCTGAATGTGACCAAACGCCAACGACTATTTTGCTCAGCCACTTCAAATTTACCCAGTGATTTAGCCAATACGCCAGAAAATTTAGGTAGTTGGGAGCTATTTTTGCGCGCTGAATTTAATGAGAATCCATGGCTATTTGAAGTCAAGCGTCTAGAAATTTCAAGCGCTAATAAGCTTGGCAACACATTAGGCAGTAACGTTTATCTGGGTGTGGCAATAGCAAGCTTTTTACTGGTTGGCCTGCTGAGTTTAATTCAAATTAGACGTACCATGGTGCCCTTAGAGCAACTGATTGAAGGTACGCGAAAAATTGCAGATGGTGAATTTAAACCTGTGGCAATAGAGGATGAGTCGGAGTTTTCAGAGTTGGCTGGTTCGTTTAATCAGATGGCTAAAAGCATTCAAAAGCAAATGACTACATTGCAAACGCTCTCTGAAATAGATCAAGAAATGGCCTCCGATCTCAATGTAGAAAGTGTCATTAACAAGGTAATTGCGCGGATTCAACAGATTATTCCAAACACTAAGATATGTGTAGGACAGTTTGTTGAGATGACCGAAAATGAAACCCATGTTGTTTTATTTTGTTCAAATAATTATGAATTAGCATCCCCACATATCTCATTAGCAACTGAAGTTATTGCAGAAATTAAAAGTGAGGTGAATGGGCATTTTCTGCGATGCGATGATATTGATACCCAAGATGATAGCGAGTTTGCTTCTTGTCAGATTTTAAAAATCACGCAATCTCAACAAGGTTGGGTCTTACCTATTTTCTGGCAACGTGAAATTTGTGCTTTTTTAGTTGTGGGCTATCAAACACAGTTGCTAAACGATACTGCTAATTGGGCAGAGGTCATTGAGCTATCTAGTCGAATTGGGATTGCCATTTCGGCGCAGGCACGTGAAGAGCAATTATTGCTGCAAGCGCAATACGATGCATTGACGGGTTTGCCGAATCGAATTTTATTGCAAGATCGTTTAAAGCAAGCGATTGAATTTGCCATGCGCAGTGGTGACGTATTTTGGCTGGTTTTTCTTGATTTAGATCGATTTAAATTAGTTAACGACACTTTAGGCCATAAAGCTGGAGACAGTTTATTAATACAAGTAGCCAAAGATTTGCAAGGCGCTATTCGAGATACAGATACTGTGGCTAGATTTGGTGGTGATGAGTTTGTCATTATTCTTCAGGGGCATATTGAAGATAATACTCGCATGACAATATTAGGCCGAATGATGCAAGCGATACAAACACCAAAACGCTTAGAGGGTAATGAGGTGGTGGTGACTTGCAGTGTTGGGGTGTCAGTTTTTCCATCCGATGGACAAAACGCTGAAGCCTTACTCAGAAATTCTGATATTGCAATGTATCGAGCAAAAGAACTTGGCAAAAATAATTTTCAGTTCTTCACTCAAGAAATGAATGACAGAGTTGCAGATAGATTACGTCTTGAAACTTATCTCAGAAAGGCAATAGAACAACATGAGATGGAGTTGTACTATCAACCTAAAGTGAGTCTGCATACAAAAGAAATTGTCGGGTTTGAAGCCCTTATTCGATGGAAGAATCCTATATTTGGAATGATGAGCCCATTACAATTTATACCACTGGCAGAAGAAACTGGCCTAATAGTGCCAATTGGCGAGTGGGCAATTAAAACAGCATGTAAGCAGGCAAAAACATGGCAAGAAGCGGGGCATGGTCAGCATTTAATGGCAGTCAATTTATCTGTTCGTCAGTTTATGCAAAAGAACTTAGTTGATTCAATCGCGACAATATTAAAAGAAGCTCAGCTAGAGAGCCAATATCTTGAACTTGAGTTGACTGAGAGTCTAATTATTAATGATATTGATGCCGCAATCAAAGCACTACAAGAGATTAAAGCGCTTGGCGTAAAACTGTCTATAGATGACTTTGGCACAGGCTACTCGAGTCTATCTTATCTTCAACGCTTACCACTAGATGCGCTTAAAATCGATAAATCCTTTACTGATAGTATTTTGCTTAGTAGTGATGAAGCGCCAATTGTGGCGAGCATTATCGCCTTGGGAAAAAATCTAAAATTCAAAGTGGTTGCGGAAGGCGTAGAAACGCAAGAACAATTAAACTATTTGGCTAGACATGGTTGCGATGAGATACAAGGGTATTACTTTAGTAAACCAATGACAGCAAGTGCAATTGAGGGTATCCTAAAATCAGGTAAGAAATTAATTTAGCTACATTGATAGGATCAAAAGGTATGACAACTGACACGCAACACCAGTATCATAAGTTATCGATTGCTTTGCATTGGCTTATGTTTTTGCTGATGGTGGCAGTCTATGCGTGTATTGAGCTTAGAGAGCTATATCCTAAAGGTAGCGATCCACGCGAGGCGCTCAAAGCTTGGCATTTTATGCTTGGTTTAACGGTTTTAGCGCTAGTGGTTATTAGAATTTCAGCGCGCATCAAGTATGCGGCACCAGAAATTTCGCCTGCCCCAGTTAAGTGGCAACGATATTTGGCAAAATTGGCACATATTTTTTTGTATATGATGATGCTTTGCTTACCTATTGCAGGCTGGGTGATGCTAAGTGCGGCTGGTAAACCCATTCCATTTTGGGGTTTTGAACTGCCTGCCCTGATAGATGAAAATAAAGACCTAGCCAAACAAATTAAACAAGTGCACGCCACTATTGGAGAGTTGGGGTATTACGTCATTGGCCTGCATGCTTTTGCTGCGTTATATCACCATTACGTTTTAAAAGATAATACCTTAGTCCGAATGTTGCCTAAGCGTTAGCACGCATTTCAAAATAGTTGAATTTGCCATGCTAAAATAGGGCATGGCTAATTTTCATCTTATTATTCCTGCTGCGGGTGTAGGTAACCGTATGGCAACGGCAATCCCCAAACAATACCTGCAAGTGGCCGGCAAACCCATGATTTCTCATAGCGTGCAAACCTTTTTTGCCTGCCCGCGTATCAGCAATATTATCTTGGGTTTAAGCCCAGATGACCATTTTTGGCGTACTTTGCCTTTAGACCCCAATAGCAAACTCAAGCTTAGCTATACAGGGGGTGATACGCGAGCGCAAACTGTGCTTAATACCATGCTGGCCTTTAGTGACACCATTGCAGAAGATGATTGGGTGTTAGTTCACGATGCAGCACGCCCAGGGCTTAGTTTATCTTTGTTGAATACGTTTTTAGATACTTTGCAAGATGACGCCGTGGGTGGTTTGCTCGCATTGCCTTTGGCAGATACCTTAAAACAGAGTAATCAAGAAACTAGAAGCGTTAAGACGATTTCTCGTGAGGCTTTATGGCAGGCACAAACGCCACAAATGTTTCGTTATCAAACTTTAAAAAATGCATTGAGCCAATTTGAAGGTTCACCTACCGATGAAGCGCAAGCCATTGAGGCCTTAGGATTGCAACCAAAGTTGGTGGTAGGTACTCTATGTAATATGAAAGTCACCTATCCGCAAGATATTGCGGTAGTTGAAGCCTTAATGAAACAGGGAGATGGTGCGTGAGAATTGGGCATGGATTTGATGTGCATCGGCTAGTAGTAGGGCGCGATTGCATCATTGGTGGGGTTAAAATCCCACATGAAAAAGGCTTAGATGGCCATTCCGACGCTGATGTTTTACTGCATGCGATTTGCGATGCCTTACTGGGCGCAGCAGCGTTAGGTGATATTGGTAAACATTTTCCGCCTAGTGATATGCGTTACAAAGGTATTGACTCTCGTGAATTGCTACGTCATGTGGTGGCGCTATTGCGTGAAAAAAACTTTGTGGTAGGCAATATAGATGCGACAGTCATTTGCGAAGCGCCGCGCTTAAGTGCTTACACCGCACAAATGTGCGCCAATATTGCCGCAGATTGTGCTGTGGCTTTGCATCAAATTAATGTTAAAGCGACAACGACTGAAAAACTTGGCTTTACTGGCCGAGGTGAAGGCATTGCAGCTGAGGCAGTATGCCTCATTAACGCGCTTTAATGTCTCATGTTTAAATGGTTTGAAAGTTTAGCTAACCCTTTTCCTACGTCTGAAATTGTTGCGCCTTCAAAGCAATTTTGGACATTTATTTGGCAGTGCACTCAAGGTTTGCGCCCCTACATTTTAGGCATGACCTTGCTTACCGCAATGATAGGTGCGTTTGAGGCTTTGCTATTTGCTATGATGGGTAAAGTAGTAGATAAACTTGCCCAGATTGCACCCCATCAATTGTGGCAAGATTACACCAAAGATCTAATCATACTCGCTATCGTTTTACTCGCTAGTACCCTTGCCATCGGTCTACAAACATTACTCAAACATCAAACATTAGCTGGCAATTTTCCTATGCGTATGCGCTGGAATTTTCATCGACTCATGCTGAACCAAAGCATGAGTTTTTATCAAGATGAATTTGCAGGCAGGGTGTCTGCTAAGGTAATGCAAACGGCGCTGGCAGTGCGCGATGTCTGGTTTATCGTTTCAGACATTATGGTCTATGTGGTGATCTACTTTGCCACCATTGTGGCTGTGGTCGGTGGTTTTGATTTAATTATGGTGTTGCCGTTTATGCTCTGGTTTGTGCTCTATGTAGGTGCGTTGCGTTACTACATACCTAAGCTGGCTATAGTCTCTCAACAGCAGGCAGACGCACGCGCAATGATGACAGGCCGAATCACAGATGCTTATACCAATATCAGTACCGTTAAGTTATTTTCGCATGCAGGGCGCGAGGCGGCTTATGCGCAAACTGCCATGCAAGAATTTTTAGGCACAGTACATGGGCAAATGCGCATGGTAAGCAGTATAGAAACCATTAATCATTTATTGAACATGGTACTCATTATTTTGAGTGGTGGTGCGGTGCTGTGGTTATGGTCAAAAGGAGAAGTTGGCGTGGGTGCTGTAGCTGCGGTTACTGCGATGAGCTTACGTCTGAATGGTATCTCTCATTGGGTTATGTGGGAGCTCGCCACCCTATATGAGCAGATTGGTACCGTGCATGATGGCATCAATACCTTATCAGCCATGCATAAAGTGCAAGATGTGCCTGAGGCACAAGAGATACATGTGCCAAGAGGTGAGGTGCAGTTTCAACATGTAGATTTTGCCTACGAGGCGCAAGCACAACTATTTAAACAACTCAACTTACACATACAGGCGGGTGAACGTGTGGGGTTGGTAGGCCGCTCAGGTGCGGGTAAATCAACCATTGTTAATTTGTTGCTCAGATTTTACGATGTCCAATCTGGGAGCATCTTAATTGACGGGCAAAATATAGCACAAGTAAAGCAAAACAGCTTACGCGCCAATATCGGCATGGTTACCCAAGATACTTCGTTATTGCATCGCTCTGTGCGCGATAACATCTTGTATGGTCGCCCAAATGCTACAGAAGCAGACATGATACAAGCGGCTATCCGAGCTGAGGCACACGACTTTATTCTGTTATTGCGAGATGCAAAAGGTAGAACAGGTTACGATGCGCACGTGGGTGAACGTGGCGTTAAACTCTCTGGCGGACAACGTCAGCGAATTGCAATTGCCCGAGTCATGCTAAAAGATGCGCCGATACTGCTACTAGATGAAGCTACTAGCGCGCTGGATAGTGAAGTGGAAGCGGCTATTCAATCTCACCTTAACCAGTTGATGGAAGGTAAAACCGTCATTGCTATTGCACATCGACTCTCTACCATTGCAGCCATGGATAGACTCATTGTGTTGGATGAAGGCGGCATCATAGAACAAGGCAACCACGCCTCTTTGCTAAAACAAAATGGTGTGTACGCCATGCTCTGGGCGCACCAAAGTGGTGGTTTTTTAGGTGAAGTAAGCGATTAAAAGCTTCTTCTGATGTTGCCGAGTTAAATAATGCGCAGGTTCTTACACAAGATTTTTTAGGTTTTTTTGCTGACGCCATTCACTAATTCTGTGACGCCTCACCAGTGCAGTAATCACAACAAATGCCACACCATAAAAGGCTAAATTGCCAATAGCGGCGTAAAAGCTAAGTAATACAATCTTAGAAAAAGAACTGCTAAAAAAAAGCGGTAAAGAGGCGAGTGCAAGACCTAAAAGTATCAAAAACATGAATTATCCTTTCTGTTTTATCTCTTGGCTATTTTTGATAAGCAAGGGATATACCAAATCATCGCTACCGCATGGTGTGCGGCTTAAATTGTTTGGTGGTTATTGTTGAGAACAGATATTAAAGGGTTTATGTTTCAGATTGATTTCA
>CAYXGE010000022.1:2411-23684 GCA_964464435.1 uncultured Methylophilaceae bacterium | reverse complement strand
CGTTTTCTTGATACTGCATTTTAATGCAATTTACACATTGCCGTCACTATAAAAAGAAAAAGCCCACCGAAGTGGGCTTGATATTAACTAAATTAATAACTCTGAATTAGATGCCGTAGCAAACAATATATGATGCGGCTGGGTCAATTGCTTCGTCAGCAGGTTTTTGTGAGGCTAGTGCTTTAGCTGGCGTATTAGTTTTAACGGCTAACATTGAACCTGTACTTTTATCTCCATCATCAATGTTGGTATCTAGTTGCGCAACATACTTACCTAGAATACCTGTGCTACAAATAATGTATGAGCCTTTAATTGCATTTCCTGAGCCATCTAGCATTGCTGAGTCAGCAGCAGTATTTGTACCTGCCATGATGCCGATTTTCCCTCCATCAGCATTACCTGGACGCCAATCTGGATTAGTCATGTCTGTTGGGCCATTGGTTAGGTTGGCTAAACGCACGTGTTGCCAGAAATTATAAGCTTCTGAATCTTGGGTTTTAACATCGTACCAAAGACCTTCGAGTGCACCGTTACCGTTGCCTTTTTTGGTTTCAGTTGATGTTTTGCCTAAATGCGACTCTGCCTGAGCGTCATCACCCGGTAAGGCCTTAAATTTGTCTTGGTAGCCATAAATTGCAACAGGGATGTTTCTAAAGTCAGCGGCAAAGTTTTTAACTTTAGCACTGTTAATCAACTCTTGGCCTTTAAGCACTCCACCTAGTAGTAAGCCTATAATGACCAATACAATGGCTAACTCAATTAAAGTAAAACCTGCTTGTTTTTTCATTTTTATACTGCCTCTCTAGCAAAAATAAAAGGGCTATTAAAATAGCGAATAATAATCTCCGTTTAATTAAAAGCAAACGGTATGCCATTAACCATATGCTCTGCAAGCCTTATTTTATGCGGTTCTTGATAATGCTGATTTATAAAATAGCCAAAGAAGTGTTGAAATTTCAACGTAAGTGACAAAAATTTGACACTGCATTAAACCCTTTAGATAGATAGCATTTGATGTTTTTGGGGCAAATATCAATCAATACGATTTGCCATATTTAACATTCGCATATTCTATATTAATCGCAGGTAGTTTACACTGAGAGCATAAATGCTGGGGAGAGAGTAAAGCGCATGTTAACGCACATACAAAAAAAATTAATTACCTTTTTGAATCAAATTGCACTGGGTTTAACCTTGCTTTCTTTGCACGTGATTATTGTTTGGGGCTTTGAATCACCCATGCAAAAGGTATTACTCATGTGCCATGCTGGTTGCTTTTTAATTTGGCAACCCATACTGCAAGCTAAAAAAGAGTTAAGCTCTGGTACGGTATTGGCCTTTGTTTTAGTGATTAGCGCCATTATTGTGATGGTGAATTGGTGGATGATTGCGTTTTGGATTGCTGTGCTGTTTGGTTTGCTCAGTGGCCGCATCTTGTCTGCACGTGCAAAACGTGCACGCTTGCAATTTATATTCGGCGCCTCTTATTTGTTATCAGTCTTATTATTTTGGGTAGTACCTCAGCTACTCAACACGCCAATTGACTCAGAAGTCGCGGATATAGCTATTCGCTATGTGTTACCTGTGTTGCCATTGCTAACGATGTTAGGGGGTGAAGATGAAGGCGAGCAAACCTTGCCACCTATGATGGACTTTTTTTATACCTTGGCGTTTATTTTATTTGCAGTGATTTTAGTGCTGGGTAGTTTTGCCATTAAAGTGACCAGTGGGGCAAACTATGCTGAGGTACTGGTCCAAATGGTATTTGGCTTGGCACTAGCGTTGGTGGTGGTGAGCTGGGTATGGAATCCACATTTAGGTTTTTCTGGATTAGGGCAATTGGTATCACGATATTTACTGAGCTTAGGCCTACCGTTTGAAGATTGGATGCGTAATGTCGCCACGCTGGCAGAAAGTGAAAATGCGCCTCAACAATTTATCGATGCCACCATGCAAGAAATTGCCAAGTTAGATTGGGTCAGTGGCTTAACATGGAAAACCATTGATGGTAGCGGAGAAATTGGCTTACGCAATGCCTTTAAAACAGAGCTTAAAGCACAAGGTTTGAACTTAAACCTATATACTAAAACCGCGCTTACCCCAGCTTTGGCCTTACACGTTAAATTGCTTTCGCAAATTTTGGGTGAGTTTTATGCGGCAAAACGTCGAGAAGAAACGCTCAAACAAAATACTTATATGCATGCTGTCTATGAAACAGGGGCGCGATTAACGCATGATATAAAAAATATTGTGCAATCGATGAACACCTTGTGCAGTGCGGCTGAACATACCGCGGATGCTGATAACGATAAACTATTGGCTTTGATTCGTCGGCAACTGCCACAGCTTAATCAGCGCTTAGCGTTGACATTAGATAAATTAAAAGCACCAAGCTCTGAAACGAGTCAAGCAAAGCCGTTGAATGAGTGGTGGCAAGAACTTAAACAAAGGCATTTGCAAACCAATGTGATTTTTTTAGCGGATGACGTTTCTGATGCGCTAGTGAATGAAGAAGTATTAACCAGTGTAGTAGATAATTTATTGCAAAATGCGCTAGAAAAAGCGAAGCACGAGCGTGATATTCAAATACAAGTTGAAATCAATCGTGGTCAGGGCGTGTGTATAGAAGTAAGTGATACTGGCAAAGCCATGCCAAATCAATTGGCAGAGCAATTATTTAAAAAGCGCGTGAAATCAGAAAATGGGTTAGGCATTGGTTTGTACCAAGCAGGTAAACAAGCTGAGCAAGCGGGCTACAGTTTAGCCGTGGTAGAAAATAAAGATGGTGAGGTACGTTTTAGACTTAGTAAAGATTAACAGACTAGGCAAAGATTAATAGACCGTAGTCAATTAGTTAGTCTTCAGCGTCGTCTTTGCTTAAATCTTCTTTGCTTAGGCCTAACTTAGACAAACGGTAGCGCAAGGTTCTAAAGCTAACGCCTAATAACTTAGCCGCCTCTGTTTTGTTTTGGCTGGTTTTCTCTAAAGCTTCAATAATGGCTTTTTTCTCAATGGTTTCTAAATAATCAGGCAATGGCATGTCAATAGCAGGTGCGGATGTTAGGGTATTTGAGCTTGCATGTGCAGTTTGACCCTCAAGTAATAAATCATCAGCTTCAATTGCACTGCCATCGCTCAGCGCTAATGCACGCTCTAACACATTTTCTAGCTCTCGCACATTGCCCGGAAAGCTATACGATTTAAGTATGTTTTCTGCACTAGGGGATAATTGCGGCACCGTCATACCTGATGCTTGACACAGTTTATTAAGCAGACTTTGGGCGAGTTCTGGAATATCTTCTGCTCGCTCACGTAAGGCTGGCATTTTAAGCTCAATGACATTGAGGCGATAATACAAGTCTTGTCTAAATTGCGCGTTATCCATCATTGATACTAAGTTGCGATGAGTGGCGCTGATAATGCGGACATCGACACTTTCTTCTGTGGTACCACCAACCATACGCACCTTTTTTTCTTGAATAGCGCGTAACAGTTTTACCTGCATACTCATAGGCAAGTCAGCCACCTCATCTAAAAACAGTGTGCCACCGTTTGCCGCTTGAAACATGCCTTCTTTATCACGATCTGCACCAGTAAAAGAGCCTTTTTTGTAGCCAAAAAATTCACTTTCCATTAGGTTTTCAGGAATCGCGCCACAGTTAACAGCGATAAAAGGACCGTCTCTTCTAGAACCATTGGCATGAATCAAGCGCGCTGCCAGCTCCTTACCGCTGCCTGATTCACCGCTTACAAACACGGGCGCTTGGCTTCGGCTAAGTTTATCGATTAAGGTGCGCACTTGCTGGATTGCTGAAGATTGACCTATCAAATTTAACCCGTTTGTTTTGGGGCTTTGCTGGATAGGGGATGATAATTTAAGGGCAGACTCAATCAGAGGTCTCAGCTGCTTTAATGATATTGGCTTGGTGAGATAATCAAAAGCGCCTGCTTTTAACGCCGAAACAGCATTTTCTGCACTACCAAAAGCGGTAATCACGGCGACAGGCAAACCAGGGAAGTGGCTGTTAATATGTTTAACTAAATCTAGTCCAGTGCCATCGGGCAGACGCATATCGGTTAAACAAAGTGCATAAGTTTGTTGGCTCAACAATGATTTGGCATCACTTACATTAGAGGCGCTATGGGCATTGATGCCCATGCGCTCTAGGGTAAGAACAAGAAGCTCACGTATATCTGTTTCATCGTCAACGACTAAACAATCATATGGCTGAGTCATTCACTGCTCACTTTTTTTGTATGAAGCATAAATTTACATCCTTGCTTTAATGCTTGGTATTCAATACTTGCGCCATTAGCTTCAGAAAGTTCACGCGCAATAAATAAGCCTAAGCCGGTACCTGTTGAAGCTGTCGTAAAAAATGGCTCAAACAAATGTTGCACGATTTTAGCATCTACACCTGCCCCATCATCTTCAATCTCAATTAACAAACTTTTGGTATTAGATTTTTCTTTAACGGTTAGTTTTAAACTACCCGCTTGTTGTTGGCAATGCCGCCATCCATTGCGGCATAAGTTCCACAAGATTTGATTGAGATGGCGTTCATCAAACCTGACTTTTACCGGATGCGATAACATATTCAGCAAAAATCCAGTTGTTGGGATTTTATCGATCTGGCAGAATTGGTGGTGAAATTCTTGTAAAAATTGATTTAAATTGATTTCTTCTTGCTGGGTTCGGTCACGGCGGCTTAGTTCCAGCACGTCTTTTACAATCTGGTCCAAGCGTAATACATTGCTAGAAATGATTTCTAACATGCGACGATTGGTAGGTGCGATACTTTCTTCTTCAAGTAATAGTTGATTGGCATGACTAATGGCGCTAAGAGGGTTGCGAATTTCATGCGCAATATTGGCTGTTAAGCGGCCGAGTGCAGCTAGTTTAACTTGCTGTGACTGCACCTGCACTTGGCTCCAATCTTCAATAAAAATAACCGCACCATCGAGATGATTGGCCCCGACAGGCATCACTCTTAGTCTTAACTCACGTCCCTCAGATTGAATATTAACTATTTTTTCCCCTAAAGTAGAAGCTTCAGAAGCGAGCACCACCGATACTTCTGGTGCGGCTTCTGATAGTGGCATGTCGACCGCTAATTGATGCCCTTTACCGAGCAATATCTCAGCCTGAATATTGTAATGCTTGAGCGCTAAATTGCCATCAACAACAAGCACGCCATCTTGCATTTCTTGTGTAATCAGTGCATTAACATGCGCCATATTTTCTAAATCTAGGCCACGTTGTGAGGCTAGAGCCTCACTTTGCGTAGTTCTACGCGCTAAACTGTAGCCTAACCAAGCGGTTGCAAAACAGCTTAAACTGAGCATTGCTGCATGCGTAAAATCTGAATAGGATTGCGCCCAATTGGCCCATTGATAGGCTTGTTCTAGCAACAGGGCAATACTGGCAATCGCTGCGTAAAACAAGGCATGCTGTTCTTTGCTAAACAAGCTAGCAAAAGCAATAGCTACTACCAGCAATAAGCCCAAGCCACTTTTTAAGCCACCTGCAGCGTAAATAAGCACAACAATAAAAATAATATCCACAATCGCCATTACAGCTACTTGTGTTTGTTGCGCTAACACATTGAGTCTACCCAACCCAGCGCCTAAAACACTTAGAACTAAATAACCAAGTGCAAAGCGAATATACAGCGCGCTATCATAATGGTCTTCTGCACCTCGTTCATTCCAGTAAAAATAATAAGCGGTGAGCGCAATGGCAATAAAAATGCGGTACAGATGAGAATAAGAAATAGGCCCAAGCGCCCATGGTTGATTTAACCACGATGAAAATCTTGAGGAAATGGTGCTTAACATATATTCGTAAAGGTAGGATTAATAGTCGCTAAATTATGGATTTGCATGTTGATTACTGCAATAAAACTGCCCATCTTTGGTAATACTTTCAGCTTTAGGGTGATGCACGCCACAATGCGCGCATTGCACCATGTCTTGCGAGGCTGTTTTTGCTTCAGTTGCTTGTTTTGTATAATTGATACTGGCTTGGTAACGTTTAATAATGGTCACCAATAACCATGCAGCAATCGCGATTAGGATTAACTTAGCCAAATTTTTTCCATTCTTAATGCGTAGAAATCGATAATATGAGATAACAAGCAAGTTACCACGAACTACCTTCGATAGTATCTATCTGAGGGTCTATCAAGGGATGATAATACAACAAAAGCGATCACAACATTCTCAGTGAAAAATTCAAACCTGATATACTTGTACACAAATGGTCCGTAAAGCATATGGTTTAACCGCAAAAAATTGTCATGGCAACAGCCCAAGAACTTTCAAATTTTCTCGCTGAAGTTGAGCGACGTGCATATAAGCAAACTGTCTACGCAGTGCGTGATGAGCATGCGGCGCTTGATATTGTGCAAGATGCCATGCTTAAACTAGCGGAAAAATATGCCGATAAACCAGTGGCAGAATACCCTATGTTGTTTCAACGTATTTTGCAGAATACTACAAAGGATTTTTGGCGACGCCAAAAAGTACGTAATCTTTGGACGACTTTATTTTCTTCGTTTGGCAATAAAGACGATGAAGAAGATTTTGATATTTTAGAGACCTTAGAATCTGCTGATGTTGATCATGCTGAAGATCCAGAACAAGCGCTTGAGCGAAGTCAAACCATTGCTATAATAGAAGCATCATTAAAGAAGTTGCCAACACGTCAACGCGAAGCCTTTGTGCTGCGTTATTGGGAGGATATGGATGTAGCAGAAACTGCGGAAGCCATGGGTTGCTCTGAAGGTAGTGTCAAAACCCATTGCTCACGTGCGGTGCATGCACTGGCCTTAATGCTTGAAAAACATGGGTTTTCAAAGCGTTTGCTAGCAAATAAACCGTAACAATTGCAAGCCATAAGTTAGGATAAATCGATGAAAAACGAATTCAACACCACCACACCAATCAATGAAGAAGTCACAGCTAAAGCAATCGTGACATATCTTAATGCAAGTGCAAAAGAGATTGATAATAACACTTTAAACGAATTATCGAATGCTAGAGGAAAAGCGCTGAATGCTTTTGCGCTGGCAACTGCACAACAAACAACAGGCAACGGTTTCAGCAATACGTTGCGAGTGTTTGGCGACTATTTTAGCCATCACCGCGCCCTAGCCTCAAGTGCAATGGCATTAAGTGCTCTTTTTGTAGCAATTATGATAGGCAATCCATTTTCAAGCCCTGAAAACTATGGCGATGGAGATGCCTTTTTACTTGGTTCAGATTTACCCCCAGAAGCTTATTACGACAGAGGTTTTGATTCATGGTTAGAGCGTTCTTCTTAGTTATTCTATTTTTTGTTGGTTTAATTACACATGTTGTTGCGTTGGCAGATGATGCCGCAACTAATATGACCTGGGCGCAACTAAGCGAAGAACAAAAAAAGGTTCTTAACCCATTAAGTCAAGAATGGGATACTTTGCGTCCTTGGCAACGAGAAAAAATGTTGGATATCGCCAAAGATTATCCAAAAATGGATGCTAAGCACCAAGAGCGTGTACAAAAGCGTTTAACGCGCTGGAGCCGAATGACGCCCTACGAGCGTGAAAACGCACGCAAACGTTATCAGCAATTTCAAACCTTGCCCGATGATAAAAAAGAAGAATTACGCAAAAAATGGCGTGAATATCAGAGCTTGCCTGAAAAACAACGTGAAGAGCTTCGCCAAAACAACCCTGATTATGAAGATTTATAAACGATAGTAATGTTGTAAGCCTAAAATATTTGTTAAGTTTTCACGTATCTACCAGTCAACTCGCATGCGCTTAGCCTTCATTAAACTTGGCTGTTTACTTTATGAAGGCCTCATTCTAATAGCCCTTGCAATGCTCATCACTTTGCTATTTATTGTCATTGTGGGTGATGCTACTCAATACCCCAAAAAAGCTTTTCTGCAACTTTCTTTATGGCTCACCATTGGCTGGTATTTTGTAAGGCAATGGTCAACTGTTGGCCAAACATTAGCGATGAAAACATGGAAACTAAAAATAGTCCAAAATAATGGGCTAGCCATAAGTAAGCCAATGGCGGTTAAACGGTATGTATTGGCAAGTTTGCTGTTTGGGCTTGGGTTTCTATGGGCTATATTTGATAAAGAGGGGCAATATCTGCACGATAGAATTGCCAACACGCACATTATTCGCGTTTAATTTAGCGTTTTTCTACTAGTAACAGCATGCACATGGCAATCAGTAAAAACATGGCAGTAGGTAATGTGGCACTGAAAAATGGTGACCAATCATTAAGCAAGCCTAAGTGCACAAAGACGCGGTTAAGAATTTGGTAGCTAATACCAAGCATCACCCCTAGTAAAATCTTTGCGCCAACCCCGCCAGAACGCTGTTGAACAAAGCCAAATGGTAACGCCAACAGCACCATCACTACACAAGCCAGTGGATAAATAAGTTTAGACCAAAGTGCAATTTCATGACGCGTTGTTCTTTGCTTGTTTTCACTTAGATGTTTAATGTAAGAGTACAAACTAAGCGCTGACATTTTCTCAGGAACCACCAATAACACATTGAGCAGTTCTGGTCTGATTAAGGATTGCCAAACCGCTTGCTTATATTGGGTAGCAAGTACTTTATCTTCTTTAAATATGGTTTGTGTAACATCATGCATAGTCCATGCATTTTCATCATAGCGTGCGCTCTTAGCGTCACTAATTAATCGTAATTTAAACGTTTCATCAAATTCATAGACATGAATATTAAGTAACTCTGCATCAGGTAGCACGCTTTCAACATTGACAAAACTTAAGCCATCTTTAATCCATAGTCCAGAACGAAAATCTTGAGCAATCACAGAGTCAGTAGCTTTAATTCTGAGTCTTTGCGCGGTTTTTTCGCTCAATGGTGTCACTAATTCACCTACCAAAAAGGTAAGGAATGCAAACACCACGCCCACGCTGAATAATCGCCAAGCCAGTGAAAGCATAGAAACTCCACTCACGCGAAGTACGATTAATTCTGAGTTTCTAGCAAATTGACCAAGCGTGTGCATAGCACCGATGAGCACGGCAACAGGAACCACTTGGTAAACATGCCCAGGAGAGCTTAAAACGACAAACGCCAATACTTGGGTAATGCCGTAATTGCCTTTGCCAATGCTGTCTAGTTCTTGTAGAAGGTCAAAAAACGCAAACATAAACAGCAAGCCAAGCATCACTAATAAAATATTGGTGATAAATTCTTGCGCTAAATATCGGCTAATAATTTTCATAGCCAGCGTTTTCTTAAAAAGTTAGGCCAGCCTAATAACGGTAAATGTTTTGCGCGGCGTGCAAACAAATAAAAGGTGATGGCAATAAACAACATATGGACTGGCCATAAACCAATATAGGGATTTAGTTTACCTTGCGCTACCCAAGCCTGCATAATACTCAATAAATTGTTATAAATAATGTATAAAAAAACCGCCACAATCACGTTGACTGAACGTCCTGCACGAGGGTCAACAAAGCTTAATGGAATGGCCATTAACGCTAAAATTAATGCGGACAAAGGCATGGCTAAGCGCCACTGAAGTTCAGCATTATGGTGGGGTGACATCTCTTTAAGCAAATCAAGCGTGGTTTGTTCTTTAGTACCTAAGGGCGTATTATCGACTTCGTTTGGCTTAATTCTAACGGCGTATTTTTCAAATGTAGTACTGGTGAATTCTTGGCTATTTTGTCCACCCTCATAGCGGCGGCCATTTTCCAAAATTAAATACTGGTCGCCATTTTTTACAGTTTTTCGACTGCCTTGTGCGGAGGTAATGACCCCTAATTTCTGATGCTGGGTAGACTGAATAAATACGTTTTTAACCACATTACCTAATTCATCAAAACTTTCTACAAAAAATACGCGGTCTGCACTCTTAGACTCTTTAAACATGCCTGGACTCACGGCTGAAGTATCATCTTTAGCTTCTAATTGATCTCTAAAATGATTGGCTTTTTGGGTAGCCCAAGGCATTACAACTAAGCTCATGCCACCAATTAATAGCGCAATCGGAAGTGAAAAAATGAGTACGGGTCTTATCCAGTTGGCAATGCTTAAGCCTGAACTAAACCAAATCACCATTTCGCTGTCTCGATAAAGACGAGTAAGCGTTAAAAGTACGGATAAAAATAAGGTTAAAGAAAGTATCATGGGTAAAAATCTAAGCAGGCTAAAACCTAATAAGGTTTTGATAGAATCGGTAGTAATGGTACCGTCTGAGGCTACATCGATGTAATAGGCTGTACGTTGGGCAATCACAATGCCCACCAATATTAGCAACGCGGCTGATGCAGTAGTAATTAATTCTTGTAAAAATGAGCGTTTAAACAGCATATGTTTTGACTTAGTACAAAAACGCAGGATAATTAAGGTTATTAGATAAAAAGGGCAGATGCATGGAATTTAACATAAAAATTGGTAATTCGGAAAAACAACGTGACGATTGTGTCATTGTAGGCGTGTATGAAGGCAATAAGTTAAGTGATGCCGCCAATGCAATAGACCTCGCATCTAATGGTTATATCAAAGCGATTTTAAAGCGTGGTGATTTAGAAGGAAGACTTGGCGCAACCTTGATGTTGTACCAAGTGCCAGGCACCGCGTCAGACCGCGTATTGCTAGTTGGTTTAGGGAAAGAACGTGAGTTTAAAGCTACAGATTTACGACAAGCAGTTCGTGCTTCTATTAAAGCTTTAGTGGGCAAAGGTATTGTGTCAGCCGCCACTTACCTTGCTGAAGTGACTATAAAAAAGCATGACATCGCTTGGAAAGTTGCTCAAATTGCCGAAGTGACCCAAGATACTTTGTACCGCTTTGCGCAAGTCAAAGCAAAAACAACTAAAGATAAAGCAGAAAAATCCAGTAAAACATTGGCGCAGTTAGAGATTCATATTGACAGCCGTAAATTACTTAAAGATGCTGAAAATGGCCTTAAACGAGGACTAGCATTGGCTTCTGGCGTTGCATTTGCCAAAGACTTAGGTAATTTACCGCCTAATGTATGCCATCCCACCTATTTAGCTGAACAAGCCAAAGCTATGGTAAAAACACATGGATTATCGGTGCAAGTGTTAGAGCGTGCAGACATCGAAAAACTAGGTATGGGTTCGTTTTTGGGTGTCGCGCAAGGCAGTGTGCAACCGCCCAAACTTATTGTACTTCAACATAAAAAAGGTAAAAAGAACCAAAAACCTGTGGTATTGGTGGGCAAAGGCATTACCTTTGATACTGGCGGTATTTCACTTAAACCAGGCGCAGACATGGATGAAATGAAATACGATATGTGTGGCGCAGCGAGTGTGCTGGGGACATTTAAAGCGATTGCCGAGATGGATTTACCACTGAATGTGGTGGGTATTATTCCAGCTTGTGAAAACATGCCAGATGGCAATGCAATTCGCCCAGGTGATGTGCTTACAAGTATGTCAGGGCAAACCATAGAAGTATTAAACACTGATGCTGAGGGACGCCTTATTTTATGTGATGCACTCACCTATGCAGAGCGTTTTGAACCAGCTGCTGTGGTTGATATAGCAACCCTTACAGGGGCCTGTGTCATAGCGCTTGGTCATCATTTGAGCGGATTATTTAGTAACAATGATAGCTTGGCAAAAGAGCTTCTGAATGCGGGTGAAAGCGCTATGGATAAGGCTTGGCATATGCCGATGTTAGATGAATATCAAAGTCAGCTTGATAGTAACTTTGCAGATATGGCTAATATTGGTGGGCGCGCTGCAGGTAGTGTAACTGCGGCCTGTTTCTTATCACGATATACTAAAAAGTACGATTGGGCGCATTTAGATATTGCAGGTACAGCGTGGAAATCAGGTAAGGATAAGGGCTCAACTGGCAGACCAGTGCCTTTACTCACTGCGTTTTTAGTTGCTCGGGCGCACAAACAAGGAAGTGCTGATTGACGCGTATTGACTTCTTTTTTAATGTGGAAAATAAGCTCGGCAAAGTTGCCGAGCTAGCTGAGGCCGCCTATAAAAAAGGGAGAAAACTAACGATTTATGCCGAAAATGAGGCACATGCTACACAACTTGAACAATCGCTATGGGCTAACTCTGCAACCGCTTTTCTACCGCACTGCCTTTCATCAAGCCCATTAGCGAGTCAAACGCCAATTGTGATTGATTGGCAATCACAGCATGTGCAAGATGATATATTGATTAACTTGCAATCAGCTCAGCCAGCTAATTTTAGTCGTTTTTTACGCCTGATTGAAATTGTTGGTATAGATGAAATTGACAAAACGAATGCAAGGGAACGTTATAAATTTTATCGCGATAGGGGCTACACCCTTAACCATATTGATACCTTAGCTAATGCAGTTTAAGCCTTTTATGAGCACTAAATCAAGCAAACAAAATCAAGATGAAATACCAGAGCTCACCGAGGAGTTTCTGCTCGTTGGGGATGCGCTTAAACAACAAACTAAATTGGTTGTAGCTGATAACATACCAGAGTTAGTAGAGGAAGTGAGTGAGTCAGCGATGCTGGCGGTTTCTAAATCCAACATCCATCAGGCAAATATTGATACACTGATTAAAGAAATGAAACCGAAAATTAAAGCTGAGGTTAAAAAGGCAATACTTAAAGAGCTGATTCAGATTGAAAAGTCATTAACAGCTAAAGTTGAGCAAGAAGTCACAGAAAAGCTTAAACAGCAGCTTGTTCAACAACTAAACGCCAACGCTTAAGCATCTAATATGGCTTGATATGCTGAAGCCGAGAGTAAACTTTCGAGCTCTTTAATGTTTGAGGCTTGAAATTTAAATATCCAAGTACTGTAAGGGGTATCATTAATTTTTTCGGGGTAACTTTCCAAGTCTTTATTAATCTCAGTCACTGTGCCGTTCATCGGTGCATGCAAATCAGAGCCAGTTTTTACGGATTCAACTAAACCACAAGGCTGATTTGCCGTAATAGTACTGCCGACCGCTGGTGCCTTGACGTAGACAATATCTCCTAGTAAATCTTGAGCATAATGAGTAATACCGGCATGAAATTGGCCATCATCGAGCATTTCAACCCATAAATGTTCTGTAGAATAATGCAGGTGTTCAGGGTTTTTCATGGTGAATTTTTTTTAAAAAGTGGTTTAAATATGAAGTCTTTATTTTCGCACAAAGACTGCAGAACTAAAAATTTTAAAAATATCTTTAATTTAGTTTAAAAAACACGTGTATGTTGATGACAAATATCATTTTTTTGTCTAATATAAGTCAACATGTTTTAACAGGTAGGTGATGATGATTCGTAAATTCTTTATTTTGTTGGCTGCACTAGCCATGTTAGCGCCACCACTTGTGGCTGACGCTGCTTCAAAAAAGGCAGTTAAATCAAGTATTAATGCAAAAAAATCAAAGACGCGTGTTAAACATTCGCTCAAAGCAAAGCATGGTAAGGCGGTTGCTAAAACATCAAAACGCTTGGCTATACAAAGTTCAGCCAAGGGAAAAATGCGTTTGTCTAGTAAGCGCGCAAAACAAAATAGTCATTCTATTGCACAAAAGAGACCAGGCGGATATCAATTTAGGCAGGCAAATTTTCATTCTCCAATTGAACAGTACGATGATGGCTTGTTGCATCTAGCTTCGAGTAAAGCACTTGTCATTAACCAGTTGACGGGTGAAGTGGTCTACGCAAAAAACACCAATGAAATTACACCAATCGCTTCTGTTACTAAACTCATGACGGCCATGGTGGTGTTGGATGCACAGTTAGCGCTTGATGAGTACATCATGGTTTCAGATGAAGATGTTGATATGCTAAAAGGAACTGGCTCTAGACTGGCTGTTGGCACAACCATCACGCGTGGTGAGCTTATGCAACTTGCTTTAATGGCGTCTGAAAACCGTGCGGCATCAGCGCTAGGCCGTAACTATCCAGGAGGTACACAACGTTTTGTGCGCGCCATGAACCAAAAGGCACTTGATTTAGGCATGAAACATACCTATTTTGTTGATAGTAGCGGCTTAAACAGCGCTAATGTGTCTACCGCCGAAGATTTAGCAAAAATGGTGAAAGCGGCGTATCAATATCCAGAAATTAGACAAATTACCACGCAAGCTTCATATGCACTTTATACGCCAGACCGCGTTAGTCCACTTAATTATGTTAATACTAATGGCTTAGTGCGTAATAGTGATTGGGTGATTGGACTATCAAAAACAGGCTTCATTAGCGAAGCAGGGCGTTGTCTTGTGATGCAAGCTGAGCTGGCTGGTAAGCCTATGATTATCGTGTTATTAGACTCAGCAGGTAAAAACACCCGTATTGGCGATGCACAACGTATTCGTAAGTGGGTAGAAGAGAATATGGCAGATACGGATGATGGAAGTTTAGTGTTTGAAAAAACCTTGGGCTAATAAGCAAATAAACGGGTTTTAAACAATGAGTGAAAAAAACGGCCAACAGGCCGTTTTTTTATAGCTTAAAATGACACTAGGTCTTTTTTACTTTAGGTTTTGCTTTTGCAGTTGCCTTTTTGACGGCTGTTTTTTTGGGGCTGGCCTTTTTAGCCTCTGGTTTTTTATCTAAAGGTTTCTTAGTTGCGCCTTTTTTAGCGCCGCCAGTCGCTTCCTCCTTTGCCGCTTTTGCTGCAAGAAGCTCAAGGGCTTCATCTAACGTTAATGCATCGACTTCTGTGCTTTTTGGCAAGGTCGCGCGCAATTTTTCATGTTGCACATAATTACCAAAACGCCCTGCATAAATGGCAATTGTGCCACCAGCAGATGGGTGCTCGCCCAGTTCACGTAAGGCCGCAGGCCCTGAGTTAGCCTGCGCTAACAACTCTGTGGCACGCGCTAAATCAATGGTAAATACGCTATCAGTTTTAGGAATAGATTTAAATTTGCCGTCATGATTAACATAAGGACCAAAGCGTCCAATATTGGCAACCACTTTTTTGTTGGTGTCAGGATGTAAGCCTAAATCACGAGGTAAAGCAAGCAGTTGTTCAGCCACAGCTTGATTCACATCGGCCAATGCGATGTCTTTAGGAATACTCACGCGCTTAGGTTTTTTCTTATCACCTTCTTGCGCAATGCCTAGTTGTAAATAAGGACCATATGGGCCATTGAGCAATAAAATATCATGACCTGAGGTTTTATCAATGCCAATTTTAGTGGGCTCGCTGGCAGTTTGTGCTTCACCGTTTAAACTACGTTTATAGTCGCATTTTGGGGTAGCGTTATAGCCAGTACAGCCAATAAAACTGCCATAACGACTTAATTGCTTTTGTAATGGTCTACCGCATTTTGGGCAGTCTTCGTCTATCAACTCATTGCCTGGACGATCAACATCGGCCTTACTGATTAATTGTTGATTGAAGCCCTGCCAAAACTCGTCCATTAGCGGTACCCAATCGCGCTCGCCCTCGGCCACGCTATCTAAAGCGTTTTCTAAATTAGCGGTAAAATCGTAGTCAACGTAGCGCGTAAAGTGGTCTGTTAAGAAACGATTGACCACACGACCGACATCGGTTGGGGTAAAGCGCTTTTTATCAAGGAGCACGTATTCTCTATCTTGTAGCGTTGAAATAATGCTGGCATAAGTAGAAGGACGACCAATCCCATATTCTTCTAGCACTTTAACTAAACTAGCTTCGCCATATCTTGGCGGTGGCTCGGTAAAGTGTTGCTCGCCAAATATTTTTTCTACGTCGAGAATCTCGCCAGTTTGAAGATTGGGTAATTTTGTTTCGCCTTCATCCTCTTCGTCATCTACGCCTTCCATGTAGACAGCTATAAACCCCGGAAATACTAATGTTTGGCCTGTGGCCCTAAATAAATTTGCCTCAGAGCCAATAGCCAAATCTACACTCACGGCATCAAATTTTGCGGGTGCCATTTGGCAAGCAATAGCGCGCTTCCATATCATCTCGTAGAGTTTAAACTGCTCTTGCGTTAAAAATTCACGCACACTGGCTGGCGTTCTTGAAATATCGGTTGGACGTATGGCTTCATGCGCCTCTTGAGCGTTTTTGGACTTGGTTTTATAAGCAATGGGTAACTTTGGTAAGTATTCTGCATCAAAATGCTGTTTGATATAGCCACGAATTTGAGCAATAGCCTCGGCTGCAAGGCTAAATGAATCTGTACGCATATAAGTGATTAAACCTACAGCGCCACTACCAATATTAATACCCTCATATAATTGTTGTGCAATGCGCATGGCACGGCTAGTGGTAAAGCCAAGCTTACGCACGGCTTCTTGTTGAAGTGTTGAAGTGGTAAACGGTGCAGCGGGGCTTCGACTGCGTTGTTTTTTCTCAACACGGCTCACTAAGGCCTTACCCGCACTTACTAATAACAACTGGCCTACAATATCTGCCTGTTGTGATTGGCTGACAACCGTAAATTGTTCTACTTTTTGACCTTCAAGCATCACTAATTTAGCATCAAACACATGTTGATGTTTACGTGCATTTAGATGAATGCTCCAATACTCTTGGCTTACAAACGCCTCAATTTCTAGCTCACGCTCGACAATTAAACGTAGTGCAGGGCTTTGCACGCGTCCAGCAGAGAGCCCTCTACGGATTTTTTTCCAGAGTAGTGGTGATAAATTAAACCCAACCAAATAATCTAAGGCTCTACGTGCTTGTTGAGCATTGACTAATGGCATTGAAATATCGCGTGGCTCATCAATAGCATGTTGCACGGCTGATTGCGTAATCTCATGAAACACCACACGTTTCATGAGTTTGTCTTTAACTAACTTTTTGCTCTTTAAGATTTCTGCAATATGCCATGAAATGGCTTCCCCCTCGCGGTCCGGGTCGGTTGCTAGGTAGATTGCATCGGCGTCTTTTACGGCTTTGGCAATTGCATCTACATGCTTGGCATTGCGTTCAATAATCTCATACTTCATGGCAAAGTCTTGTGCAGTATCTACCGCCCCATTTTTTGGAATGAGATCGCGCACATGGCCATAAGAGGCCAACACCTTAAAGTCTTTACCTAAATACTTTTCTAGCGTTTTTGCTTTAGAGGGGGATTCAACAATTAGAAGTTTGGACATGGAGTCTCAGAAAGATTAGGGATTGAGGTAGATAATAAAAGCAAATTGTATGCGAGGAAAGCCCCCAGCATACATAATTAAGCTAATTAAATAATATTTCTTACAAATTCAATACGTGTTTCACTGGTAACGCTCATTTGTAATGCGTGTTCAGCGCGCTCTTTTTCAGCAATATCGCCAAACAAAGGGTCTTCATCTTCTAGCTTAGCACCAGTCAAGCTTTTAAAATCATATAAATCAGTATCTGCAAGGTGCGAGGGCTCTACGTTGCCGATGGCTCTAAAAATATTATTCACTCGGCCTGGCTGCTCCTGCTCCCAAGCGTGTAGCATATCTTTGACTTTTTGGCGTTGTAGATTTTCTTGTGAGCCACATAAATTACAAGGAATAATCGGAAACTCCATGCCACGGGCATAGGAAGCTATGTCTTTTTCTGCACAATACGCTAATGGGCGAATCACCATAAATTCACCTTTATTGGTTTTAAGCTTGGGCGGCATGGCTTTCATTTTTGCCCCAAAGAACATGTTTAAAAATAATGTTTCGACAATATCATCACGGTGATGTCCGAGGGCGATTTTATTAGCGCCTAAGGCTTGAGCAGTTTTGTATATGATGCCGCGACGCAGTCTTGAACAAACTGAGCAAGTGGTTTTACCTTCAGGTACTTTCTCTTTAACTATCGAGTAAGTATCGGCTTCAACAATACGATAATCTACCCCAAGTTGTGCCAAATAATTGGGCAGCACTTCTTCAGGAAAGCCAGGTTGCTTTTGGTCAAGGTTCATGGCAATTAATTTAAAATTGATTGGCGCACGCTCTTGTAAAGCCAGTAACATCATGAGCATGGTATAGCTATCTTTGCCCCCACTCATGCATACTAAAACAGTATCACCATCTTCAATCATGTTGTAGTCGCCAATGGCTTTGCCTGTCGCTGTAATAAGACTATTACGAAGCTTAAGAAAGTTTTGGCTAACGTGATCTGGGTGATGTTTAATTCTAGCTGTTTTGCTAAGTGCTAATTTGCTAGTTTCTAAGTCGGTTAATGTATTCATCTCTCTATTATAACTCAGAGTATTGCATCCGAATCACACTTCCAATCAGCTGCAATCCATCGCTTAAAGCATCGGCTAGCAAAATTGGATAAACGATTTGGCAACCATGGCAGATATTTGCTTGGCTTTAGTACCATGCCACATAAATATCTACCATACGACGCGTGCCATTCTAAGGCTTTGCAACTTTGGGTTTGTTTTTTTAGAAATAAGCGACTGACTGGGCAAGGCTCTGCTGCGCAGCAAACACCGCAACCGTTACAAGCATCACCCATTAGTGGCTTTGGCGGTGCTTCACGATGAATGTAAATAATGGTTTCTTGCAATGCATACTCACAAGTTTAATGATCTGCCACCATCGACTGCCAAAATATGCCCAGTAATAAAAGGCGCATCTAAGACCAAAAAGCGCACTGCTTTTGCTACATCTTGTGGTTCACCAACGCGTTTTAACATGGTTTGCGAAATGACGCGTTGACGGTAGACCTCATTAAATTGCGGGTTATCTTCAGGCCATAACACAGGGCCAGGCGCAACCGCATTGACTCTCACTTCAGGCGAAAGCTCTTGTGCAAGTGATTTCGTTAGGGTCACTAAACCAGCTTTTGCCACGCTATACACAATGTAACCCTTTTTGGGTCGCTCTACGTGCATATCGGTGATATTGATAATACAACCATGCTGTTTTTTAAGTTCTGCCGCCGCTGCTTGCGATAAAAACAATGGCGCTTTTAAGTTAGAACCCATTAAATCTTGCCAGTGTTCATCAGAAATATCGCCAACCTCAGTCGGGTAGTAACTTGATGCGTTATTAATTAATACATCTAAGCGACCAAATTGATTCACGGTTTCTGCCACTAAATTTGGCAGTACACCTAAGTTGAGTAAATCCCCCTGAATAATTGCTACAGAATGAGGACGTTGCAAATTAAGTTCAGCTTGCAAAGCCCTTGCCTCAGCCGCAGAGGCCCGATAATGAATCATCAGTTGAGCACCTTCTTTGTGCAGCAGACGGCAAATTTCAGCCCCGACACGCTTAGCGCCACCTGTAATTAAAACCACTTTGTTCGCCTTTTTTTCAGCAGGCTGGCTTACTTGTTGATTCATGTTTGTCCTAAAAAATAATCGCTTTTTTACCCGTATGCTTGCTTTGTAAAACAGCTTGATGTGTTTACATTATAATCTGACTTATGTCGCAACTACCTAAACCTCATCCAGAAGCACTGCAACACAGCGCCCAGTTACAGGCATTGATTGCCAAATTGATTCATCAATCAGGTGGTTGGATAGATTTTGCAGCGTTTATGAAACTTGCTTTATATGCGCCCGACCTTGGTTATTACAGTCATTTAGGCAAAAAGTTCGGTGAATCTGGAGATTTTATTACGGCACCTGAGATATCCGCCTTATTTGGACAATGTATTGCGCGGCATGCTGTGCCAATCTTAAAAGCGACGCAGGGTCAATTGTTAGAGTTAGGTGCGGGGTCTGGCAAGCTGGCCATTGATTTAATTTCTGCTTTAGATGCTTTAGGTTGCCCGCCAGCGCAGTATTTTATTCTAGAAGTAAGTGCTGGCTTACGTGAGTTGCAGCAGCAACGCTTAAAGCAAGCGCTTGCTCCAACCTTGTTTAATAAGGTGATATGGCTAGATACCTTGCCGCAATCCATTTCTGGATTTATCTTAGCCAATGAGGTGCTTGATGCGCTGCCTGTGCATGTGATACATCATCAGCAAGGGCAGTTTTTTGAAAGTGGCGTACAAGTAACAGAGCAAGCGTTTACTTGGGCGAATCAACCTTTAAGTAATTCAGAGTTGTTAGCAATGGCGCAAGCCTTGTCTTTACCAGAGGACTACACCACCGAGTTGAACCCCAGTGCTATTGGCTTAATTAAAAGTATGGCCGATTGTTTAAGCGATGGCGCCATGCTTTGGATTGATTATGGCTTCTCGCAGTCGGAGTACTACCACCCACAACGCAGGCAAGGCACCTTAATGTGCCATTACCAGCATCATGCACATGATAATCCGCTCATCTATGCGGGTTTACAGGATATTACTGCGCATGTGGATTTTACTGCCATTGCACAGGCAGGGTTGCAACAAAACTTGCAATTGGATGGTTATACCAACCAAGCGCAGTTTTTAATTAATTGCGGTATTACAGACCTACTAAGTCAAACTTCTGCCAATAATGTAAGTGAGTACTTACCTTTGGTATCGCAAGCACAAAAATTACTGTCACCAGCCGAAATGGGAGAGTTATTTAAAGTGATTGGCTTTAGCAAGAACATGGATACCCCTATGCTTGGCTTTAAAACTGGTAATAAAGCGCATACGCTGTAAGGTATAATTCAACTATGAATGAAATTTCCAATACATCAACATCTGCCTCAATGTCTACTCAAGATGAGCAATCAGTTAAAAATCGCCGTATTCGTAGTTTTGTGTTAAGGCAAGGCAGGCTTACCAATGGACAAGCGCGTGCATTAGAAATTGGTTTGCCCAACTTTGGTGTTCCTTATGCGCCTCATGCGCTTGGTCTTGATGCTCTGTTTGGACGTGATACCAGTAAAAAAATATTAGAAATTGGTTTTGGTATGGGCGAAAGTACAGCCAAAATTGCGCAAACCTTGCCAGATTATGACTTTCTTGCAGTTGAGGTGCATACGCCAGGCGTGGGTAGTTTGCTTAAACTCATGTTAGAGCAAGAGATTCAAAATATTCGTATTATTCAACATGATGCTGTTGAGGTGCTACAAAACATGCTTGCCGACAACAGTTTAGACGGGGTACATATTTTTTTTCCTGACCCATGGCATAAAAAGCGCCACCATAAAAGACGCTTAATTCAAGCTGAGTTTGTAAAACTGCTGTGTAGAAAATTAAAAGTGGGCGCTTACATTCACGTCGCAACTGATTGGCAAGAATATGCAGAATGGGTGCTAGAGGTGCTTAAATCCGAACCCATGTTGCAAAATACAGCAAGCGATTTCGCCACCAAACCCAGTTATCGTCCGCTTACTAAATTTGAAAACCGTGGCATTAAGTTAGGCCACGGCGTTTGGGATATGGTGTTTACACGTCAATAACAGGTGCAGGTTCAGCAAATAACCAAGCGCCTATCACCTTTTCTGCTTCTTCAACGCCTTGTTTTTTCAG
>CAYXGE010000022.1:0-2311 GCA_964464435.1 uncultured Methylophilaceae bacterium | reverse complement strand
CAAATAACCAAGCGCCTATCACCTTTTCTGCTTCTTCAACGCCTTGTTTTTTCAGGCTTGAAAACAATTGAATTGTACATTCACCCCAAGTCTGTTGTATTTCTTTGCGCACACGCATTAGGGTTTGGTTGGCCTCATTACGGGATAACTTGTCAGATTTGGTAAGCAACACGTGCACAGGTTTTGCGTTATATGAGAACCAATCGAGCATTTGTCTATCCAAGGGGGTAAGTGGGTGTCGGCAGTCCATCACCAACACTAAACCACACAAACTGGATCGCTCCATGAGGTAACTTGATAGCACGTTTTGCCAATGTTTGCGCATATGTTCAGGTACTTTTGCATAACCATAGCCTGGTAAGTCGACTAAATGCCTATCATTGCCCAGAGTGAAAAAGTTAATCAGTTGTGTGCGGCCAGGCTGTTTACTCACAAAAGCTAATCGATTGTGATTTGCCAAGGTGTTGAGTGCGCTTGACTTACCAGCGTTTGAACGTCCTGCAAATGCAACCTCGAGACCGCTAGGTGGAGGTAAATCTTTGAGGTCATGTGCCGATATATAAAATTCGGCATTTTGAAAAATAGGCATCTGGCTTCCAGCGTTTTATGTTGGGTAAATGGTGACAACGCAAAATGCTACCACGATAAGCCGATTTTCGATAAAATGATAGGCTAAATTAAACGTACTGTTTGTTGCAGTATTTAAGGAGTTTGAAATGATGTTGCGTCGTATAATGTTTGTAATGTTGAGTCTAGTTGTAAGTAATGCTGTTTTGGCAGATGCGAAAACAACAGCAACCACTGTGTGTGCTGCCTGCCATGGTGCAGATGGTAACAGTACTATTACCGTTAACCCGAAACTTGCAGGGCAACATCCGGCCTACATTACTAAACAATTGACTAATTTTAAAAGCGGCGAGCGTAAAAATGCCGTGATGTCAGGTATTGCGGCAACTTTAAGCCCAGAGGATATGAAAGCACTAGGCGAATATTTTGGCGCAAATAAATCTGCTCCAGCAAAAGCCAAAACGAATGGCAAAGGTTCAGTGGGTGAAAAGATATACAAAGGCGGTATTCTTGGTGGCGTGCCAGCCTGTGCTTCATGCCATGGTCCAGCGGGTGCAGGCATCCCAGTTCAGTTTCCACGTTTAGCTGGTCAGCATGCAGACTATACCGTAGCGCAGTTAAAAGCATTTCGTGCGGGTGAGCGTGCAAATGATGCTGCAAAAATGATGCGTAGTATTGCGGCAAAACTTTCAGACAGCGATATGGCGGCGGTGGCAGACTATATTCAAGGCTTACAGTAAGTATTTGTCGTCTTAAATTAATGTTTACACGTTAAGGGTGGCAGGCGCCACCCTTAAACTTTTTATAGAAGCCAGTATCCAACCACTGTGAAATCAACTATCTCAACCCAATCCCGTTTGTATGAATTACTAAGTTCAATGCGTTTTGCAGTGAGCTTGCTCACGGTACTTGGTATTGCTTCCATCATTGGCACGGTGCTTAAGCAAAACGAGCCGTACAACAATTATATTGTGCAGTTTGGTCAATTTTGGTTTAACTTTTTTGAGTTGTTAGGCCTATTTGATGTGTATCACAGTGTGTGGTTTTTAGCGATTTTGCTATTTTTAGTAATTTCGACCAGTCTGTGTATTTACCGAAATACCCCAAGTATGTTGGCAGATATGCGTGCTTGGCGTGAAAAAGTAACCGCTTCATCACTTAGTGTGTTTAGTCATCAACACAGCTATGCAGTAAGCGCTAATCAAGATACCAACAACCAACTTAAGCGTTTTCTTACAGGTCGCCAATTTAGATTTAAAGAGATTGTGCGTGATGATGGCAGCACACTTATTACGGCAAAGGCAGGTACTTACCAACGTTTAGGCTATATGTTTACCCACGCCGCCATCGTTGTGATTTGTATTGGTGGTTTGATGGATGGCAATGTGCCATTTAAAATTCAAGAACTGCTTGGCTACAAAAAAGTTGAAACACTAGATATTCCTCTAGCTCAGGTGCCAGCAGAAAGTAGATTGGGCGTTAAAAACTTGTCTTTCAGAGCGAATATGACGCTCACTGAGGGTGAGCGTGCTTCGGCAGCGTTCATGCGCATGCGCGATGGTTATTTGATTCAAGAAATTCCATTTAGCGTTGAACTTAAAGATTTTAGAATTCAGCATTATGCTACAGGGCAGCCAAAGTCATTTGAAAGTGATTTGGTGATTCATGATCCCGCAGCCTCTGCGCCAATCGCTCAAACTATTCGCGTCAATCATCCGCTCATTTATAAAGGCATTGCCATTTA
>CAYXGE010000021.1:21372-24770 GCA_964464435.1 uncultured Methylophilaceae bacterium | reverse complement strand
GTAAATAAAGACTTTAGCCACGTTAAGCCAAACTCACCTGCACTAAGTTATCTGAAAAACTTGCCGAATTTCCCATATCACCAAACTCTGCCAAGCTAATACAATTAACTGTGCCATTATTCAGTTGTCGCCAGTACCCAAGGGTTGCAACGACCACACCTGCATTCACGTCATCGGTGATTCTAGCCACCCCTTCAAACGCGCCACGGTCGTTAAACACTTTGACTTTTGCGCCTTCATTTACGTTGCGCGCTTTGGCATCAACTGCATTAATGAGTACAAACTGCTCACCTTGACCTTTAATTTTGTTTTCAATATTACCGTAGCAAGAGTTTAAAAAGCCGTGGCTCTTGGGTGAAATAATATTGAGCGGATACTTTTTAGCCAAGCTAGGGTTGCTGGTGACAGATTCACGCGATGGCACGTAATCAGGCAGTGGATCTAAGTCTTGACCCGGTTGGAAGGCATCGTACATTTGTCTAAATGGCCCGGCCACAAAGTTTTTAGCGCCTTCTACCATAAACATCACTTTGCCCGTAGGTGTAGGGAAGTTGCCGTTTTTATGTGGTGCACGGTCATCTTTGGTGCCTACTTTTAAGCGTGCATAGCCATTTTTGCGTAGGTAATCTAAATCGATACCATCGCACGTGGGTGATGCCCAGTTGATGTAATGCTCCAAACATTCTGCGTCACTCCAGCTAAATTGTGGCTCGGTAAAGCCCAGGCGTTTGGCTAAGCGGCGGAAAATCTCGTTATTAGGAATGGCCTCGCCAGGTGGTTCGATACATTTTTCATTATAGGTCAGGTAGAAATGTCCCCACGACACAATAATATCTTCTTGCTCTGCACCCATGGCCGCTGGTAATACGATATCCGCATAGGCAGCTGTATCTGAAATAAAGTGATCTGCCACAATGGTAAATAAGTCTTCGCGCTGTAAGCCTTTAATAATTTTGTCCGTCTCGGGCGATTGCGTCACAGGGTTAGTGTTCCAAACCATGAGCGATTTAATTGGGGTTTCGAGTTTGGTTTCTCCAATTAAGGCGCGCCCTAATTGCAGAATATTCACCACAGGCGTACCTTCAGGAATCAAATCAGGGCGGCACATCGCCATAAAGTCATACGGGTGTTCCCAAATTGGCATTTGCAATACACCGCCGCCCACATGGCGCCACGCGCCTATGAGCGCGGGCAAGCATGAAACAGCCCGTATGGCTTGGCTACCGCCGTAGTTGCGCTCTAAAGCTATGCCCATGCGAATTGCCGCAGGTGGTGTTGTAGCGTATTCACGTGCGAGCTTGCGAATATCCGCCGCAGGAATACCCGTGATTTCTTCTGCCCATTCTGGCGTTCTTGTTTTTGCACGTTCAGCAAGCTCTTGATAACCGTGGGTGTAATTATCCACATAATCTTGATCCACTAAACCTTCTGTAATAATCACATGCATCATTGCCATAGCCAGTGCGCCATCGGTACCTGGTTTGGGCGCAATATGCCAATCGGCTTCTTTTGCTGTTTTAGAGGCGTAGCTATCTATCACCACTACTTTAGCGCCTTTTTTCTGTGCATCATGCACAATATGCCAATGGTGTAAGTTGGTTGAGACAGAATTACATGCCCAGATAATAATGTATTTGCTGTGAATAAAACTCTCAGGGTCTACGCCGCCTGTCGGTCCCACTGTTAATAACCATGCGGTGCATGAGCCCTCACCACAAAAAGTGCGCTCGCACACGGTAGCGCCCAATTTGTTAAAAAATGCATCGCCGCCATTTAAGCCATGAACTAAACCTTGGTTGCCCAAATAACTGGCAGGCATAATCGCGTGTGGACCGTCAGATTTAATAATGCTTTGCCATTTACTCACGATGGTATCTAGTGCTTCATCCCAAGAAATGCGCGTAAATTGCTTGCTACCTTTGGGGCCTGTGCGCTTCATCGGATAAAGCAAACGATCTGGATGGTAGTGACGTTTTTCGTAATCGTTGAGTTTTACGCACAAACCGCCGCGCGTCATGGGGTGATCTGTATTGCCTGTGACTTTGAGTAATTTACCCTCTTTCACATGAAACTGCATACTGCAAGTATCTGGGCAATCATGCGGGCAAGCCCCATGAAATGTTTTTACATCTTTACCATCATCCATACCACCCTCCTAAGTTATTAATTTAATCTCTTTAGGCTACATATATTTTTGGTATTGTTATATTTGTGAATTGCTATATACAACTCAGTATATGCTTTAAATGTTTGCTTGGCAAATAGTCTCTTACCCCAGTGTTTTTTGCCTTTGCGAAGCGCAACTTTTATAGTATCTTACATCAAGTTTTTGCTCAAAAAATTGTTTTCTTAGAAAGTATTACATGAATTTTTTTTCATCTGGCTTGTTTTGCATCGCCAGTGTATTGATGGTGTTGCCTGCATTTGCGGATGATACAAAAGTAAATGTTAATATTCCTGCGCCATCCTCTCGAGCGCAGAGTATTTATGAATCTGCAAAAAACGATTTACTGCAAATTAGGGTGTTGTTAAAAAATGGAAAAACACAATCTTCTGTGGGGTCTGGTTTTTTAATTGGCACTAGTAATTTAGTGGTGACCAATTATCATGTGGTTTCACAAATTGTCATGGACCCTCAGTTATATGTTGGTGAGTTTGTTGACACTAACGGCAAACGGGGTTCAGTGACCATACTGGCAGTTGATGCCTTGCATGATTTAGCGGTTGTAAGTGTAAACAGAACAGGAACAGGCTATTTTCAAGTGCCTGACACATTGCCTAAACTGCAACAAGGTCAGTATTTATACTCACTTGGTAACCCTCTAGATTTGGGTTTTGCTATTTCCGAAGGTGCCTACAATGGCATTATTCGTCGCGGTTTTACGCAACAATTAATGTTTACAGGGCCAATTAATTCGGGCATGAGTGGTGGCCCCAATATTACCGAGCATAACGAGTTAGCTGGCGTTAATGTAGCAAAGCGTTTAGATGGCGAGTTAGTTAGTTTTTTAGTGCCTGTTGAATACGTTAGGGATTTATTAAAACGTGCAAAAAGTAAAACTAGCCAATCATTCAAAGCAAGTGTTGGTCAGCAATTATTAACGCATCAACAACTCATGATAGATACAGTATTAAGTAGTCCATTTAGCCATAAAGCTTTAGGTAAATATTTAGTACCTACGCGCGAGTCTGACCAAATTCGGTGTTGGGGACAATCGAATAAAGCTAAGGAAGATTTGTACCGATTTAACAGCATCCATTGCGCTATGGAATCTGCGATTTTTGTATCTGACCAATTACAGGTTGGGCATATTGCGATTAGACATGAATATGTGCAGGCCAATGAGTTAAGCAGCGTGCGTTTTTATGCACTACAAAGCCAATCATTTAAAAATGAA
>CAYXGE010000021.1:0-21272 GCA_964464435.1 uncultured Methylophilaceae bacterium | reverse complement strand
TGAGTTAAGCAGCGTGCGTTTTTATGCACTACAAAGCCAATCATTTAAAAATGAACAATTTGGCAATGATAAAGACCGTAATCGTACTGCGCCGCAGTGCCAAGAGCGGTTTGTTGCTAATAGCCAGTTGCCACTTCGGGCAGTATTGTGTGTTCGCGCATACCGCGAATTTGAAGGGCTATATGACTTTTCATTGCTGACAGCGACTACTGACGACAACCACGTCAATCTACAAAGTCGAATTGATGCTAATGGCGTCTCTTTTGAAAATGGGCTTAAGGTATCGCGTCAATTTATCGATTCAATACAATTAAATATCCCCAATAAAGCCAAGGCAAACAAGCACTTGCCAAAGGGAATTAAGCCATGAATGCACCTTATTTTATTGAAATTTTGAGCTATCATGATGAAGTGTTAGCACGTCATCGTTTTGACGCTTTACCCATTCATATTGGGCGTGCTTACGATAATGATTTAATTCTGGATGACGCTTTTGTTGCCCCATATCATGCGAAAGTTCAGTTAGATGATGCTGGGTCATTAGAGATTGCAGACGTTGGCAGTAAAAACGGCATTGTGTATCAACATGCGCGCCAAATAAGTGTGCAATTACAAGGGTCTGAAATACTTAAGCTTGGTCATACTAATCTGCGAGTAAGAACGGCAGATTTTGCGGTTCCTGCAGAACAGTTAGTCAACAATAATCCACAATGGGAAGGCCTAAAGCCAGCATTAGTAGGGTTAGCTCTTGCAACTGCCAGTGCACTGTTTGCTACGTGGATAAGTGTCATTCAACAAACTTCTGCTATCACATATCTTTTTGCCCTGTTGATGATGTTAGCCATGTTGCTTATTTGGAGTGGTTGCTGGGCATTTGCTAATCGCGTATTGAGTGGCAAGCTCAGATTTGGCCGCCATTTATTAATCGCCGCTATCGCGATGGTGGCCATGGATGTATGGGATCTTGTGAGCATCTCATTAGCTTATATCTTTTCGTTAGAATTTTTATCGCGTTATGGCTCACATATGTATATGGTCATTGCAGGAGGTATGTTGTTTTATCACTTGCATACCATTAACCAACAACATCCAAAACGTTTAATGAAAATTAGCGCAGCGCTTGCACTTTTGGGCTCAAGTATAATTTTGATGTCTAACTATCAGCGCAGTGGTAGTTTTGCTGATGAATTATATATGTCAGAACTATTGCCACCATCACTCAGACTAAGTGGCAACCAAAATATTGGCGACTTTATGCAAGATGCACAGACGCTCAAAAGCGCATCAGATATTGAACGCTTAAAGCCACCTAAGAACAACAGTGGCGTATTTTAAGAGCACCACGTTAAGCTTTACGCCACGTGGTGCCTTGAGGCGTGTCTTCTAAAATAATGCCTGCATCTGAGAGTTCTTTACGAATACGGTCAGCCTCCGCAAAGTTTTTTGTCTTTTTTGCTGCTACTCTTTGTGTAATCAATTGCTCAATTTCATCTGCATTCAGTCCACTATCATCAGCCCCAGATTGCAAGTAGTCAGTTGCATTCGTTTGTAATAAGCCTAACGTACCAGCCAACGCCTTAAGTAAACCAGCCGTTTGTGTTGACTTGGTTTTGTTGGCTTCATTAGCTAAATCAAACAACACAGCCATAGCTTCTGGCGTATTAAAGTCATCATCCATAGCATGTTTAAAACGCATGGCATCTGCTTGTTCCCAGTCAATCATCACATTGTCAGGAATCACATTATTTAAAGTATTGTACAAACGGGTCAGCGCCTGTTGCGCATCATCTAAATGTTGGTCTGAGTAATTAAGCGGGCTACGATAATGCGCACGTAAAATAAAAAAACGAACCACTTCTGGCTTATATTGCTTGAGAACGTCTCGAATGGTAAAAAAGTTGCCCAAAGATTTAGACATTTTTTCATCATCCACGCGCACAAAACCATTGTGCATCCAGTAGTTCGCCATTTGGCAACTGTGCGCGGCTTCAGACTGCGCTATTTCATTTTCATGATGCGGAAACTGCAAGTCTTGCCCGCCACCGTGAATATCAAAGTGTTTGCCCAAATGATGTGCACTCATCACCGAGCATTCAATATGCCAGCCTGGCCTACCCTTGCCCCAAGGCGAGTCCCAATTGGGTTCATTCGGTTTAACCGATTTCCAAAGTACAAAATCCAATGGGTCTTGTTTAAAGGTATCAACCTCTACGCGCTCACCTGCGCGCAAATCGTCCAAACTTTTGCCAGAAAGTTTGCCGTAATCATTAAAACTTCTTACTTTATAAAAAACATCACCATTATCGGCTTGGTAGGCATGGCCTTTTTCTATGAGTTGCCCAATCATTTCCAGCATGCCTTGCACATGTTGCGTGGCGCGCGGTTCAGCATCTGGGCGAATAATGCCAAGTTTGGTTGAGTCTTCATCCATCGCATTAATAAAGCGTTGCGTCAGCACATCAATGGTTTCGCTATTTTCATTTGCGCGCTTAATAATTTTGTCATCAATATCTGTGATATTGCGCACATAAGTGACTTCATAATCGCTGGCTCTGAACCAACGTGAAACCATATCAAACACCACCATCACTCGTGCGTGTCCAAGATGACAAAAGTCATATACAGTCATGCCGCATACATACATATTGACTTTGCCTGATTGTATGGGTGTAAATTCTTGTTTTGTACGTGTAAGCGTGTTGTAAATTTTGAGCATAAAAATGAATAATATAGATAGAATTTAACCAAAAATTTTGGCTTATAATCATAAAATATTGGCAATATACAAATGAATAGCGCAATATTTGAATAAAAGCGGTTAAGTTTTATAATCTGTATAGATGTTACGTGCGCTTATTGGTAGAATTGCACTATTATTTAAACAAAATATTTAACCCAATCTGAGTTAACATGAAACCTAACATGAAAAAGTATACCACAATGCCTATCAATCAAATTTTGACCCGCTCTGCATTTGTACTAGCGACTGTATTTGCATTTAACATCGCGCATGCAGATAATCTTAAAGACATTGCGCAACTTGCTGACCAAGGTCAACAAGCGGCGGCACTCGATAGAATCAATGCTTACATCACTGCCAACCCCAAAGATGTGCAAGCCTTATTCATCAAAGGCGTGATTCTAGCAGAACAAAATCGTCGTGATGAGGCGATTAAAGTTTTTACTGAAATTACTGAAAAAAGCCCTAACTTACCAGAGCCTTACAATAACCTTGCTGTACTTTATGCCGACCAAGGTCAATATGACAAAGCAAGAAAAGCTCTAGAGAGTGCTATTAAAACGCATCCAAGCTATGCCACTGCGCATGAAAATTTAGGTGATATTTATGCAAGAATGGCTTCTGAAGCCTATGACAAAGCCTTGCAACTAGATAGCAGCAATACACGTGCACAAAACAAATTAGCGCTGATTCGTGATTTATTCTCAAGCTCTAAGAAAACACTCATGGCTGCTGCCAAACCAAATACAGGAACTACAGCAACAGCTACAGCTAAACCTCCTGTTAAAACTGCTGAAGTAGCTAAGCCAGAGATTAAGACGCCTACTAAAACTACTACAGTTGATCCTGAAGATCCTGCCAATGCAAAAGCCATGGCAAAAGCTACTGCCAAAGCAAGCCCTGAAGCCTCAAGTGCTGGCAATGATGATATTGTAAATGCTGTACAAAATTGGGCTAAAGCATGGTCTAGCAAAGATTTAGATGGTTACTTTGCAAGTTACAGCGATAGTTTCAGCCCTCCTAAAGGTGATAGTCGCAGTGCTTGGGAAAAAATGCGTCGTGAACGTATTAATAAACCAGGCAATATTAGCGTTGATTTGTCAAATATTGTCGTGAGCGATGCTACTGATAATTCAGCTAAAGTCAGTTTCAAGCAAAATTATAAGAGTGCTTCATTGTCTCAACGCACTAATAAAGTCTTGAACATGAAAAAAGTCAACGGTAAGTGGTTAATTGAGCGTGAAATCGCTGATAAGTAATTTGAATGAATAAGAAGTATGCAAGGATGCGAAAACCGTATTTTGTAGTCAGTATCGCTCTAGTAGCAGTTTCTTTGCTGCCGTGGAACGCAACCGCGCTTAATAACAGCCGCTCACTAAGTTCTTTTGTGAGCGATAGCTTTAGCCCCAATCAAATAGAAAACTTACTTGTTAAAAGTTTAATGGAGATTGTTAATGGGCAAGTACAAAGCGCGCTTGAAACCACAGAAGAATTAATACGTACCGCACCTAATTTTAAGTTAGCGCATTTAGTGCGTGGTGATTTGCTGATGTCTCGTGCACACCAAGTATCCGCCTTTGGCAGCATTACGCGCCCCAATCAGCAAGCCGTGACAGACTTTCGAGAAGAAGCGCGTAAGCGTATAGACCATTTTATTGCACAACAAAATGTCAGGGGCTTACCCGAACCTTTATGGCAAGTCGATGCTAGTATTGAGCATGTAGCTGTGGTCGATGCAGAAAAATCACGCTTGTATTTGTATAAAAATGAAGGTAGTCAACCAACGCTCATCGCTGATTTTTATGTCACATTAGGCAAGAACGGCGTGGGTAAAAACGTAAAAGGCGATAAACGCACACCTGTAGGTGTGTATATTGCAGGTAATCGTATACAGCAAAAATTACCAGACTTTTATGGAAGTGCAGCATACCCGCTTAATTATCCTAATGAATGGGACAGCCACCAAGGTAAAACGGGTTCTGGTATATGGATTCATGGCACGCCTAGCAATACCTACAGCAGACCGCCTTTAGACAGCGATGGCTGTATCGTCATGGCTAATCAAGAGCTTAAATCTCTTGGTCCAATACTACAAAATGGTAATACCTTAGTGATTGTAAGTAACAATCTTGAGTGGGTAGATAGCACCCAATCACTCGCAGATAAAGCATCTCTTCTAGAAGCAATTAAAGCGTGGGAAACAGACTGGGAGTCAAGAAATACTGACCAATATCTGCGACATTACTCTGCAAATTTTTTTAGCCAAACAACCGACATCAAAGGCTGGGCGGCACACAAGAGAAAAGTACAAGCAGCCACATCTTATATCAAAATTGACTTAAACAACTTAACAATGGTGCACTATCCAGACAGCAAACAAGTAATGGCAGCAGTCAGTTTTAATCAGTTTTACCAAAGTAACGCCATCTCTAGCAAAGTGGACAAACAACAATACTGGGTGCAAGAAAATGGCACTTGGAAAATTTTGTACGAAGGTAGCTAATTAAAAAGTTTTATTAGCTAAGCTTTGGCCATCAACTTTCAATCTTCAAATACATTTTAAGGAATCATCTTGGTAAAGTTACACACAAATTTTGGTGAAATTACATTAACACTTGATGCGGAAAAGGCACCGATTACCGTCGCAAATTTTTTACAGTATGTGTCTGAAGGTTTTTACGATGGAACGATTTTTCATCGTGTGATTGATGGTTTTATGATTCAAGGTGGTGGTTTTACAACGGATATGGTACAAAAGAAAACCAACGCAAGCATCAAAAATGAAGCCAACAACGGGTTGTCAAACGAAATCTATACCATTGCCATGGCGCGTACCCCAGACCCAGATTCAGCGACCGCGCAGTTTTTTATTAATGTGAAGAATAACGACTTTCTTGACTTTAGTGCACCTACTGCACAAGGATGGGGATATTGCGTGTTTGGCAATGTCACTGGGGGTACAGAAGTCATTGACGCAATTAAAGCGGTAAAAACTAGCAGAAAAAATGGACATCAAGATGTGCCTTTAGAAGCTGTGATTATTGAGCGCGCTGAAATCATTTAAGTATGAATCAAAACGGAAATATCAAGCCGCATAGTTTGTTTATTTCCGATTTGCACCTTTGTGAATCTCGCCCTATCGCAAATAGTACTCTTATAACCTTTCTACAAAAGACTGCTATCAAAGCTGAAGCACTTTTTATTCTTGGTGATTTATTTGAATACTGGGTAGGTGATGACAGCATTGAACATCATCCTTTAATTAAAGTACTCGATGCATTGCGCACCCTTTCCTCTCAGGGCGTAGACGTTTACTTGATTCATGGCAATCGTGATTTTTTATTAGGAGAGCAGTTCGCTCACTATTCTGGTATTACATTACTCTCAGACCCAACTTTACTTACCATATATCAAAAGCGTATCTTATTATGCCATGGAGACACCCTCTGTACTGATGATAATCAATATCAAGAGTTTAGAACAACAGTAAGAAGTGAACCATGGATTACGCAATTTTTAGCTCAACCACTAGCAACAAGAGTTGCTCAAGTTGAAGCGCTACGCAAACAAAGTGAGTTAGCAAAATCAAGCAAAGAAATGTCGATTATGGATGTCAATAATCATGCGGTTTTATCTTTATTACAAGCCTTTGAATACCCAGACATATTGATTCATGGCCATACACATCGACCTAATAAGCATGAACATATAATAGATGGGCATTGCTGTGAGCGCTGGGTATTGGGTGATTGGTATGAGCAAGCTAGCTGTTTAAAGCTTGATATCGATGGATGCCAGCCAATTTCATTGGATGTCAGTTCATGAAATCTGTTTTAGTCTGTGTTAATCATAGAAAGACTCCCAACAAACCCTCATGTGCGGGCAGTGGCAGTTTGCATATTGCGCAATGTTTAACGCAAGCAATTAATGAAAAAAAACTAGATATTCAGATAGAAAAAGTACAATGTCTTGGGGCGTGTGAACTGGGCCCTAATATCAAACTTGTACCTAATGGAGAGTTTTTGCACCAAGTGACAGATGCAAACTTTGATGAGGTACTAACAACTATTGAATCATTTGCAATTAGCAATAGCGTTTAATTTTTGTTTTTTGATTTTGCCGCTTCTGCTTTAAGCTTTGCCATATAGTGCATGGCTTTCTCAACCGATTCATCTTCAGATTTTTTGTCTTTAAAAATAAGTAGCATCATTGCGCCATTTATCAGCACCAACATCACTTCCAAATAGAGAATAGGCGTAACGATTACCCGATAAGGCGGTGGCGTAAAAATAAAATAAAATCCTTCAAATGTAGGTAATACTGCCTTAGTCATATTTGAAACGTACTCAAAAGGTGGAAACAGTAGCACCCCAACTAAATTCAATACAATCATGATCATGGCTAGTGTTCTAAAACTTAATTTTTTTTCTTCTTTTCTTCTTAAGTTTTCATTAATCATTAGCCAAAAAATAAATAGATTAATTAACAAAACCGTGACTTCGAGATAGAGCAATGCGCTATTAATCTGATATTGCTCGGATGCTGAAAATGCCCACATAAAGCCAGCAAAAATGGCAATGTCATACTTACTTACAGCAACATCATCAAATGGGGGAAACAACAAAATTATTGCTAAATTAATCGCAAACAGCAATAACAGTATTTGATGGTGCTTGGTAAAAGTTTTAGTAGATTTACTCATTTCTTATGGTGTATATCCAGGGATTTTGGATTCATCAACTGTATCAATTTGTTCTGGTTCTAAAAAACGTTGTGCATAACGCAAGTATATCTTTTCACGAATAAATAAATCAAATAGATCTGGGTCTATATGATTATCCTCTTTCATCTTACCTAAAATAAATAACGACTCTGTGAGTGTTTTTGCCTTTTTATAGGGCCTGTCTTTAGAAGTAAGGGCTTCAAATATATCAGCAATTCCCATCACTCTCGCTGGAATTGACATCTGTTCACGTTTTAAACCTTTTGGGTAACCTTTGCCATCCATACGCTCATGATGCCCACCCGCATACTCAGGCACGCGTTTTAGGTCTTTTGGATAAGGCAGCGACTCCAACATATTAATTGTGACGACAATATGATTGTTAATAATAGTGCGTTCTTCATTGGTGAGTGTGCCACGTGCGATAGATAAGTTATAAACTTCATTTTCAGTTAATAAAGGCTGATTTTGGTTGTTGGAATCAAGATATTGATATTTTGCAATATCTTGCACGCGCTTCTGTTGCTCAGGCGTCATAAACTCACCACCAAAATTTGTTTTACGCAGAAATTCCAAATCGTCATCTAATTGTTGCTTAAATGTCTCCATCTGAATTTCTAACTTAGCCAAATCAAGCGTTCTGCCAGACTTTAAGGCAACAATCTGTTTTTTTAACAAATCACATTCTGCTTGCTTCTTCATGAGGGCAATTCGTTGCTCTACCACATGAATACGGTCGTAGATTGCAGAAAGCTTAGTTGGTTTATCCATCACTGACTCAGGCGTAGTCACCTTGCCACAGTCATGTAACCATGCGGCAATTTTTAGCTCATAAAACTCTTTCTCGTTTAATGAAAAGTCTGCTAGCGGGCCTTGTTTGGTATTAATAGCGGCCTCTGCCAACATAAGCGTAAGCTCTGGTACACGCTGGCAGTGTCCCCCTGTGTAAGGAGACTTTTCGTCAATCGCGTCTGCAATCATTTGAATAAATGCTTCAAATAGATTCTTTAAACCTTCAATCAAGTTATGATTTGTGAGTGCCACAGCAGCTTGTGAAGCCATGGATTCAACTAATTGTTGATTAGATGGCGAAAATGGGATGATTTCATTGGTGCTTTGGTCAATCGCGTTAATTAACTGTAACACCCCAATAATTTCATTTTCATGATTCTTCATCGGAATGGTGAGAAAAGATTGCGACTTATAACCAGTACTCGCATCAAATTTTCTAGTCCCTGAAAAATCAAACCCCTCTGTTTCATAGGCATTAGGGATATTAACAGTTTGGTCTTGAATCACAGTGTAGGCTGCCACCATATTAAGATTTGGCGTGCCGTTTTCTAAGTACAAAGGTAAGGGTGGAAATGGAATGTCTTTACCTGTTGTACCGCCCATAGCGATACCCAAAGTCTCAGTTCGCATAATTTCAAATTTAAGCTTCTGATCTTCAGTTACGGTATAAAGGGTTCCGCCATCTGCATTGGTAAGCTCTTTTGCGCCAAGTAGAATCATCTCTAACAGACGGTTCATATTACGCTCAGCTGATAGTGCAACCCCAATCTGGTTTAAGCGATCTAGCTTTTTAAGTAAAGCCTGTTGCTCCTGATTCATATTAATTAAGTAAGCTTAATTAAATTAACTATCGGCGAGATAAAATTCCATTTTGACCCCAGCAAGCTCAAGGACATCATGGTCTTTTAAAGCATGTGCTTGCGCCCCCACTGACTCACCATTAACGGTAGGGTACTGTTGACCTTCAACATGCGTAACAAAATATCCTTGTGGACGACGTGTTATCACTGCCACTTGCACATTAGGTTTTCCTAAAGTGGTTAAAGCTTTAGTGAGCACCAATTCTCTGCCCATACTTGGCCCATTTAAAATTTGCAAATGACCAACACGTTCACCACTCTTTTCAGAAGATGTATTTAAGGGGGCTGCTGGAGCAGGGGTAGGCTTAGCCTCAACTTTAGGCGCCGAGACAGGCGGTGCCGCTGGGGCAGGTGCAGATGGCGCCGCTTGCGCTGACATCATCGCTTTGATTGCTCCTGGTCTAATCACCATGGTTTTTTCAAAATCATCTTCTGTCATCACAGGTGAGGCAACTTGTGGTTTTTCATCTACAAACTTAAGTTGGTATTTACCAAACTCAATGACATCGCCATGCTTGAGTAGATGCTTGGTAACTTGCTTGCCGTTGACTAGTGTGCCATTTGTGCTACCCAAATCTTCCAGAAAGGCATCATTTCCAATTTTCATGATAGATGCATGCTCACCGCTGACGGCAAGATTATCAATTTGAATACCGTTAGTAGGTCTTCTACCAATCGTGGTGCGTTCGTTTTCAAGCTCGTAATCACTTAAAAATGCGCCATCTAATGAAAGGACGAGTTTAGCCATATTGTATTGTTCCTGCTACTTTAACCATTTAAGAAAATTGTCATACCAGCTTTTTTCAGCGCCAAATGCTTTATTCACTTTAACTAAGATAGCAGAAATATTATCTTTTCCACCATGATCATTGGCCATATTAATCAGTTGCTCTGATGCTAATTCAAGATTTGAGCTCAACAGAGTCAACGTCGACTGAATATCATCATCTGTTACCATATCAGACAATCCATCTGAACATAGCAAATAGATATCCCCCACTTCTGCAGGGTACTCATGCAGCTCTAGTTCAACAGTAGGGTCTATACCTAGTGCACGCGTAACTAAATTTTTATTTGAAGAAACCTTCGCCTCTTCAACCGAAATAAGACCAGATTTGATTTGCTCCTGTAAAAGCGAATGGTCTTCGGTTATCTGTTTAAATTCCTCACCACGCAGACGATACATACGCGAATCGCCTATATGACCAACTAACAGTCGATTATTGGTAAACAAGCCGACTACTAATGTGGTACCCATACCCGCACACTGCGGATTGTTTTGCGAGGTTTGGTAAATCGCTTGATTTGCTTTAGCAACCGCTTCATAAATTAACTGACTCTCAAGCTGATAACCTGTCACAGCATCTACTTGGCCAGGCTCTAAACTCAGCATCGCTTCTTTTAAATCTGCAACAATCGAAAGCACCGCGATTTCGCTTGCAACCTCACCAGCATTATAACCACCCATGCCATCAGCTAATACTACCAACCCCGACTCGATATCACTTGCAACTGCATCTTCATTATGGTCTCGTTTTTTACCAACATCTGTATGTCTTGCAATTTCGAGTACGTTTGTTAAGTCCATGAATTAACCTAATTGTCCAAGACATTTTTGAATATCTGTAGCAATTTCGTTACCTCTCGCATAACGTTGCTCAGCATCTTTTTCTAACATACGGTCAATAATTGCAGATAAGCATTCAGAAATTTCAGGGTTAACCTGGCTGGCTTTTACATGCGGCTCATTGGCAATTTTAAACATTAAGGCAGCCATTGAGTCACCGCTAAATGGCAATTGCCCTGTAGTCATTTGATAAAACATCACACCTAACGAGAACAAATCAGAACGCCCATCTACCTTTTTACCAGATAATTGTTCAGGCGACATGTAACTTGGGGTGCCAAGCACCATACCTGTTTTTGTTTTTGATGAATCGGTAATTCTTGCAATACCAAAGTCTGTGACCTTAACATTGGCAGTATCTATTTCATACATAATATTTGCAGGTTTAATATCACGATGTACTACATTATTGCCATGCGCGTAATCTAATGCTTCGGCTACTTTTATGACAATATCCGCCACTTTTGCAATAGGTAATAAATGATCGGGCTTAACATAAGGTGCTAAATCTTTACCTTTTAGAAATTCCATGGCGATATATGCAAGGTCATGTTCTTCACCTGCGTCATACATGGTCACAATATTTGGGTGATTTAGACGCCCCGCAGTTTCAGCTTCTCTAAAGAAACGTGCTTTTACTTCTTCTAGTTCATCTGGTTCAAACTCTTGAGCCAATGCCATGGTCTTAATGGCCACTTCACGCCCAATTTTTGGGTCTTTACCTAAATAAACAACGCCCATTGCGCCTTTGCCAAGCTCTTTTTCAACTTGGTAGCGACCCAACATTGGTTTTTCAACAGTGCCATCGTTTAAAACCAAGGTACTTGAATTGCTTCTTGTTGCGCCTGCCCCGCCAAGAATTACAGTCTCAGCCATCGCTTTAGAACGAGCTAGGCGTTGCTCTAAATCTTTATATTTAGGGTTGTATTCCGCCATGTAACTAAACACAGATTCAGCTTTATTAAATTGACGCTTGCGCTCAAAATCTAGGGCTAAGTTGTAAAGTACATCCATTACACTGTCATCCATTGGACATTTGCGTAAACGGTCAAACGCCATATCCAATTGGCCTTGGCTTTGGAACATAAGCGCAAGATTGCGGTTGCTTTCTGCTGAATCTGCATCTGATTTTTCTTTGCTCTTTTCAGTCAGTAAATAACGTTTTGTGGTTAACAAGCCATGCCCAACTAACAGCAAGGCCGCAGGTGCCATTAATTGCACCCATAATGCTTGTTGTGTCATTAATACAAAGTGAGTGATGAGTAAGGCAATTAAAATCACGCCAGTAATAATTGCCGCCATACCTGCCTTGAGTCTTGGTAAGGCTAAAATGAGATACAGCGCCACCAACAGCCATACCAGTTTTTCTACCCAAAACGCCCATGATGGTGCAACAAAAAAATCTTCGTTCAAAATACTAGAAACAGAGTGCGCTAGTGTTTCAATTGGCTTCATATTAGATGAAATTGGCGTTACCTGATTATCACTACCGTCACCTGTAGCGGCCATGCCAATCAGCACAATTTTATCTTTATATTTATCCGTTGGAATTTTTCCACTGAATACATCATAAAAAGAATCAACTGCAAACGCTGGCTTATCACCTTCACCTGAGTAAAAAAATGTGTTCATTTGCAAAGCACTATCAGTGGTAATATTTAACTTACCAAGACGCACGCCTTCACCAAGTTTTACTTGGATATCCTTAGGCTTAAGGTTGAGAAATTGTGCCGCCAATTGTAAAGAGACAGATGGATAAAGTTGGTCATAATGGCCTAGCACTAATGGCTCATAGCGAATCGCACCGTCCACATCAGGGTTGGCGTTAAGGTGACCTATCGCCAGTGCTTGATCAGCCAATAGACTAATCGGTGGAGTACCAGATAATGTAGGAATTGGTAGCAAGCCTGACTCTTCAGCGCCAACCTTATCTACTATATTGGATAGCGCATTTTTAACAATTGAATTAGGAAATGGCTTATCTGGGTTACCTCTTGGCTCACCAAAAACAAATGGCATAGCTAACACCACATTGCCTGCTTTTTTAAAACTTTGCGCTAGTTTCGCATCCGTATCTAGCGCTGCCTTCGCTTCACTAAGCATCTTTTGCAATGTAGAGACATCTGGATTGGTAGCAACAGGCATGCTTTCTGCCATTACTGGCTCCACTGCTGGAGTCGTTGGTGATGATGCGCTATCTTCTACGACTGGTTGTGGCGTAACAGTAGCACCAGCCACCAATGAAGACTTATCTAAAAACTCTGAAATTTTATTAATGTGGGTTAAGCCAGGATCTTTTTGCGGCTCTAAGAAAAATACAGTATTACCTATGACTTTGGCATTTGAGTTTGCCAGCATATCTGTCATTTTGGCATGCACCTCTCTTGACCATGGCCAACGACCTATATTTGCAATACTCTGATCATCAATCGCAATAATGGCAATTTGTTTGTTTGGTTGGCGTGAGGAGGCTTGCACGCCCCAGTCATAAGCTTTGCGCTCTAAACTCTGAATAAAGGCACTACCATTAGCAAAAAGAAATACTAACGCAATTACAAGCGCAGCAAACCAGTCAGTTTTCCAAAAGGTTTTTTTCAAAACCACTCCCTTTACTTTTTTTTACATCATGTTATGTTGATATTACCTGTGATTTTTTTAAAAAAAAAGCCATAAGTGACAAAAACTTAGGGAATTGTGTGTAAAAAGGACTTTATCTAACTATTTGGGCTATGATTTGCTCTAAATTCCTGCGCTCGAACAACAGCAGCCAACTTATCTAATACGCCGTTAACATATTTATGACCATCAGTACCACCGTATATTTTAGCTAACTCAACCCCTTCATTAATGGCTACGCGGTATGGAATACTCATATCGTAGATTAATTCATAGCTAGAAATATATAAAATTGCATGCTCAACTGGACTTAGCTCATGAAGTGCACGGTCAATAAATTGCAATAATTTGGCATCTATTGCTTCTTGATTTGCTTTCACACCCTCAATGAGCTGTTTTAGATAATCCTCATCCACATGTTTAAAATCAGGGTCATCAATCAAATCTCGACGTATTTTTTGAATATCTGATTGATTAAGCAAACCTTGATACAAGCCTTTAAGGGCAAGCTCTCGAGATTTGCGACGATTTTTTGATACTTTTTTTGGTTTGGTTTCAGCCATTGATATTCTAACGTTAAATTTGCTTGAGTAAATGCGCCATTTCAATGGCAACGGATGCGGCTTCTGCGCCTTTTATAGACATACGTGCTAATGCTTGATCATCATCTTCTGTGGTTAGAATGGCATTTGCAACAGGCACGCCTGTGTGTAATTGCACTTCTGAAATACCGCGTGCAGACTCATTAGCAACCACTTCAAAATGATAAGTTTCACCACGAATAATTGCCCCTAACGCAATGAGCGCATCAAATTTACGGGTGTTGGCCATGGCTTGCAATACAGCGGGCGTTTCTAATGCACCAGGCACCGTTGCTAGGACAATAGCATCATCTGCAACACCGAGCTTTACAAGCTGCGCATGGCAAGCTGAAAGTAATCCATCGCCTATGTCACTATTAAAGCGTGATAGCACAATACCTATGCGCAACCCTGTTCCATCCAACTTCACTTCTAGCTCTTTCAAACAGCACTCCTTATACGTTGATTACATTTGAGATATTACGAGAACAATATCCATGCTTTTTGCACCGTGCTCCATATCCCATAGCTAATTGGCACAAGCACACATAGCCATGCTATGGTAGCTAAAGTCATATTATGTTTTATATTCGCATCAGATTGAATATTTAAATCAGAGATTGATTTTTCATGTGCAATTTTCTTTTCTTCTGCCAATTCAGCATCCGTCATAAAGAATTTATCTGCTACTGGGCGTACTAATAGATTCGCAACGAAGCCTATCATCATCATACCAGCGAGCACATAAAAAATAGGGGCATACACTTGGTCAAATGGGACACCCGCCTCTAGTCGCACATCATGCATATAATTCACAATCACAGGGCCAAGTATCCCCGCTGTGGACCATGCAGTAAGCAACCTACCGTGTATTGCACCTACAAATTGGGTACCGAACATATCCGCTAAATAGGCTGGAATAGTAGCGAATCCTCCACCATACATGGATGCAATAAAACAAAAGCTGGCAACAAACAAGGCTAGTGATTTCCAGCCTGCGGCCATTGGCACAAAAGCGTAAAGTAAAAAACCTAAAACAAAAAATATAAAATAAGTTGGCTTACGCCCAAGCTTATCTGACGAGCTTGCCCAAGCAATTCGGCCAAAAATATTAAACAATGAAATTAAGCCAACAAAGCCAGCACCCACAGCAGCAGCGGCAACTGTTAACGCTTCATCTTTTTTAATATCTGCAAATCCTAAGCTGGGCTGCTCAATTAAAGCGCCACCAAAGGTTTCTTGTAGCATAGGGGCTGCAGCTCCAATAATGCCAATACTGGCAGATACATTCATACAAAGCACTAGCCAAAGTAGCCAAAACTGTGGCGTTTTATGGGCATTTTTTAAGTGTACATGTTTGCTTGCAATCATCGTATTTTTAGCATTAGCTGGAGGTGTCCAACCTGCAGGTTTCCAGCCACTTGGCGGTACACGATAGCCTAAAGAGCCGCTCAACATAAACACGGTATAAATCAAGCCTAAGGCAACAAAAGTTTGCCAAATACCAGCACCGCCAGATGCCGAAAAATATGCCATTAATTTTGTTGCTAATGGTGAGCCTATCATGGCACCGCCACCAAACCCCATAATTGCCATGCCTGTCGCCATGCCACGTCGGTCTGGAAACCATTTAATTAACGTTGATACGGGTGAGATATAGCCTAGGCCTAAACCTACACCGCCAATCACTCCCGAGCCAAGCCACATGAGCCATAGCTGATGAGCGTAGACCCCATAAGCCGAAATCAACAAACCACCACACCAACACAAGGTTGCGACTACGCCTGCTTTACGTGGTCCAGCGCGCTCAAGCCAACCACCCCATAGTGCAGCGGAACAGCCAAGCAAGACAAAAAACAGGGTATACATCCAACCTAAATCAAACTGCGTCCAGTTACAATCGGTGGCAAATAATGCGCGCCAAGTGCCAGCTAATTTATCCGCAAAGGTTGCAGCACCTGCTGCACATGCAGCAATTGGCTTGCCATCAACACCTAACAACACGTTACCTAGGGGTTTCCAAAATACTGAAAATCCATACGCCATGCCAATACATAAATGCACAGCCAGTGCTGCTGGGGGAATCAGCCATCGATTGTAATTAGGTCCTGCTGTAATATGTTCTTTTGATAAAAAATCAGACATCAACCACCCCTTTGTATTCTTCATCTTATTGATAATGACTTGTCAATTTTTTTAGATTTATTATTTATAGCATGCACATTAGAAAGGCATAGTATAACAAGACTTACTGCATTATTCATGCAATGCTAATGATTGCAACAATAATTGAAAGAAGAAATCATACGTTGCTGTGACTCAATTACGCAAAAAATTTAAATGACGGGACTGTCAATTTGTCATGAATATGTCACACTTCTGCAATATAGTACTCAACAATTAAATAATTAAAGATGCTATTAGAGGAAACTATATGCCAGCTAATATTCTTGTTGTTGAAGATGAACCAGCGATTCAAGAATTGCTTACGCTAAACCTGTCACAATCAGGTCATAACCCTATTCGTGCGCTTAGTGTTGAGCAAGCCCAGGCCTTAATGCGCGAAACTTTACCCGACCTTATATTGCTTGATTGGATGCTTCCTGGGATGAGCGGTATTGACTTTGCGCGCAAGCTCAAATCAGATGAGCTAACCAAGAGTATCCCCATTATTATGTTGACCGCCCGTGGTGAAGAGACAGAAAAAGTGCGTGGTCTTGAAGCAGGTGCAGATGATTATGTTACGAAACCATTTAGTCCACGTGAACTTAATGCGCGCATTAAGGCGGTGTTGCGTAGACGCGCACCACAAATGACTGACGACCCGATTGAATCAAATGGTTTGCGCCTAGACCCTGTAACACATCGCGTCACAGGTAATGGCACACCGCTTGAACTTGGGCCAACTGAGTTTCGTTTATTACATTATTTAATGTCAAACCCAGAACGCGTTCACTCAAGAAGCCAAGTGCTAGATAAGGTATGGGGTGACCGCGTGTTTGTAGAAGACCGCACCGTGGATGTTCATATTCGTCGCTTGCGCCGTGCGCTTTCTGTGTCTGGCCATGAAGATTTGATTCAAACCGTGAGAGGTTCAGGCTACCGTTTCTCTGCACAATAGCTCATAATACGTATGGATCATTAATCAGTTAAAATAGGCCATACGTGTACGATCTTCGTTGGAATACTTTTTTGGGTGCTTTAGCACTTGTTGTACTAGGCCTCATCATTTGGGCTTTCAGTGACCTCACTTCAGCGCTCCTGGTTGTTTTACTCATTCTGGTTTTTTTGTACTTACGTCATCTATTTTGGTTGGATAAGCTACAGATTTGGCTCAAAAAGCCACGTGCAAATGCGGTTCCTAATGGCTCAGGTATCTGGCAAAATGTATTTGCTGACCTCTATCGCCAACAAAAATCTTTTGGTAGAAATCAAGCTGAAATAAGCTCAACATTAGACCGTTTTCGCTTAGCTACTAGCGCCTTGCCAGATGGGGTGGTGTTGCTCAATAAAGACGAAAAAATTGAATGGTGCAATCCACCAGCAGAACGCATGCTTGGTTTGTCTCTGGCAAAAGACGTAGGGCAACCTATACGTTATCTGATTCGACACACCGACTTTATTCATTACCTGCAATCACAAGATTATGAGCAACACATTAAGCTAAATTCTTGGGTATATCCAGACCATAAACTTGAGATTCAGCTAACTTTATTTGGAGATGGTCAAAAATTATTAATTAGTCGTGATATCAGTCAAGGTGAAAAACTAGAGGCCATGCGTCGCGATTTTATTGCCAATGTGTCACACGAGTTACGTACCCCGCTGACTGTAGTAGGTGGTTTTATTGAAACTTTGATGGATATGGAAGGTGCAGTACCAGAAAGTACACGCACTTACTTTGGTATGATGCATGAACAAACTGGGCGCATGAAAACCTTGATAGAAGACTTGCTAACCTTATCTCAATTAGAAAATAATGCGACAGAAGTGCCAGATACTGAGGTAGTCATTAGCAACTTACTTAAGATTATACACAATGAAGGCAACAGTCTTAGTAATGGCAAACATCACATTTCGCTTGAAGCGGAGCCGCATTTAAATTTAATTGGCGCCTCCGAAGAATTACATAGCGCATTTGGCAATTTGGTCAGCAATGCGGTGCGCTATACTCCTGAAGGTGGCAATATACACATCAGTTGGAGTATGCGGGGGCAAGATGCCGTGTTTAGTGTGCAAGATAGTGGTATTGGTATTGAACAAAAGCATATTGACAGACTGACAGAGCGCTTTTACCGTGTAGATAGGAGTCGCTCAAGAGAAACTGGCGGTACTGGTTTAGGCTTGTCGATTGTGAAGCACATTTTAACGCGTCACCAAGCGCGGTTGGAAATTCAAAGTGAATATGGCAAAGGTAGCACTTTTAGCATGGTGTTTCCTAAAGCCAGAGTCGTGCAAAAATCGCAATAACCTATTGGGGCGAAATGCAAGAAAACATGTTGCAGTTGCATCATAAAAAATTATGGCTATTAGTTCCTCTGCTCTTGAGTATCAGCGCCTGCGAAACATTTGAAAAAAAATCTGAAAAACCTTTACCTAATCAATCTGACCGAAGCAATATTAGTCAAATTGCTAAAAGTGATTTTGACCGCCTAGCAGATGTTGAAATACGAGAAAACACCCAGAGTTTACGCGCCCTCATGATTAAACTCTACAAGCGCAATCCACAAGAACTTAAAAAAAGTACCTCTGGTACCTTAGATGAAATGGTGCAATGGGTGTTTGAAGGCCAACACCAATGGAAATTTAAAGAAATTAATGAGCTTAAAGAAAAAGATGCTATTTTTCTTGCGCTAAATCCTGATTATCAAGGTGACCGCGTATTACCGTTTATTGTTGGATTACAGACCATGTTATTAAAAGCGCATGGCGATAAACACCAGTTTTACATAACAGATCATATAGACCCACAAAAAATATACAATCTAGCGCGTAATTTTGAAATTGCCGCATGGAAACTGGCTAATGCAAGAAATAAGCAAGGTGCACTTTTGCTGATTTCAAACGAAATCAACGATGCTGAACGAAATCTGAGTTTTGAGCGAGAATTCGGTAAAATGATAGGGCGTACCGATATCTTCGCATTGTTGCTAGCAGAGAAATCGCAACGGCTAATTTCACGTATGATGCAAAATATCGCTACAGCCGTCTTTCTTCCACTGTAATAAAAAAGCACACCGAAGTGTGCTTTTTAAATCGCTAGATTTATTTACTGTTTGACCATTTCAATACGCCTATTTTGTGCACGGCCTTCTTCAGTCGTATTGTCAGCAATTGGTTGCGTATCGCCATAGCCTTTAGCCGTTAAGCGAGAAGCCTCAATGCCTTTGCTCTCCAGGTAAGTTTTAACTGCATTGGCGCGTCTTTCTGAAAGTCGTTGATTTTTGCTTGCATCGCCCACGTTATCAGTATGGCCGCCAATTTCATAATTGCCTTCTTTCATACAATCTTGCATGGCATCTAAGGTGGCACTGCTTTCTGCACTTAATTGCGCACTACCAGTATTAAAGGCAACCTGACCCTTAATAAGCTCGCCACATTGAACGTTTGGTACTGGCGATGTTTCAGCCATGGCCGCCGTAGGTACTGCAACTATAATTTGATTATTAACGATTACAGAAGCCCCTAACGCATTACTAAACATAGCACCAATCGCAGATTTGCTATCTTCAGAATCTACTTCACCTGTCAGCTGAATCGCCTTAACGTTTGCATCTACAGCAATTTCATCTTTGATTTTATCCGCACCAAATTTTGCTACAGCAGCATCAATAATCGCCATACGAACATTGTCTGATGGAACGCTGCCATGTAACGTTAACATGCCATCAACCATGGTCACTGACACACTTGCAGGAACTGCAGGTTCGGTGACAGGTATTTCTACAGGCGCTGGAGGTGGTTGCAAAACGCCTGTGGCCACTGGCGCAGCGACCTCATGCGTGGCACAACAGGATTCACTAAATTTTCCGTTAAAAAATAACCAAAGCACCCAAATCAATAACAAAATGGCAATCAACCATCGCCATGTATTGCGTGAGCGTTCACTCGCTGAAGATGTCGTCATGGTTACCCCTTTTTGGCTTTTACGCCACCAGACAGCTTATCTTGCAACTCTTTTAAAGCTGCCCACTTACCACTAGCGGCTAAGCCAGCTTGCTGTGGCCATGTGTCTGGTTTTGCTAGACGATAGCGTGAGCCTGCTGCCTCTAAAATCTTGGATATCGTCGCAACTGGCGTATCTGCCAATTGCGCAAAGGTTTTAATATCAGCATCATTCAGTAACCCTGCTATTTTTGGCCCAATACCTTCCACGATTTCCAAGTTATCACGGCCACCTTTTCTAGCCGCTTTTGCGAGCGCAGCAAGCGCTGGCACTGCCATCCAAGAAGTATCCTCGGGAACGGGTGCTACTTTAGGTGTTGCAGAGGCTGCTTGCGCAGGTGGGGCAGCAGTAGCTACGGGGGTGACTTTGACTTCAGCTTTTTCAGCTGGGGTTGCCACTAAGGAATTTACAGAACTTGTTGAGGATGAAGCCTTACTCGAATCATGACTAGCTTTGTTAGATTTAGAACGTTTCCAGCAATCAAGCCACCAGCCTAATAACCATCCAAGTAATAAGCCTAAAACAAACCACGCTAAACAACATGATAAAACAGACATAATCACCTCCCTAAGTTGACAGCGCTATATTCAACCTATTAATTTGAATTTGCAAGATGCATTTGTAAATTAAGCTTATTTTTTAATAAAATCAGAAGGTAATGCGACACAAGCAACAATTGCATGTTGAATTTTTCTCAAGAGTTACTAAGCGTTTGGTCGTTTAAAACTGTCCCACAATAACAGCATGACACCCAATACAATGGCCGAATCTGCCACATTAAAAGCTGGCCAGAAAAGCCCGTGATAGTGAAAACCCAAGAAATCTACTACATAACCTAGTGTTAAGCGGTCATACAAATTACCAAGCGCACCACCCAACACCAAGGCCAACGCAAAACAAAACAGCTTTTGCTGCGGCGTTTTTCTAATTAAATGCACAATGACTAGCGATGCAATAATCGCTACCACGGTAAAAAATAGCTTTTGCCAGCCCCCAGCGTTTGCTAAAAAACTAAATGCGGCACCCGTATTGTGATAGCGAACCAAATCAAAAAAAGGGGTCACCGTGAGGTGCTCGCCATATTCAAACGCTTGTTGTATTAAATGTTTAGTGTATAGGTCTAAGGCAATTACTACACCACTTAGCGACAACCATTTAAGCATATTT
>CAYXGE010000020.1:17794-24835 GCA_964464435.1 uncultured Methylophilaceae bacterium | reverse complement strand
AGCATTGGTGGTACCGCCAAAGAACACTTCTGCGGTGCCAGAACCACTGGCATTAGTTATTTGACTATTTGCAAAATTAAATAGCAAACTTGCACCGTCTAAGGTTAATCGACGTCCATTTTCAATGGCTAAATTACCGTTTAACGTAGTGGTATTCTGTACAGTCATGTTGGCACTGAGTGTCATAGTGCCACCATTTAAGTTTAGGTTTAAAGCGCTACTCGCTGGGCTAAATATACTTCCAACCCCTGAGTTATCTGAGTCTGCATTTAAAATGAGATTAAGCTGACCACTCGTTGAGCTAATATTGCTGCCAGCATTAAAATTGATATTATTGTGCGCATTCAAGGTAAGCGTTGCGTTACCACCAGACGATTTGCTAATAGCAGCATTCACATTAATATCACCTGCTTGTGTGCCATCGCTACCGGTATCAATCACCACACTGGTGCCGGCATTAAGGGCGGTATTAATGACTGTGTTGGTAATGGTAGAGTTATCTTGCGTGGGGCTAAAGTTAGGCGTTTGCCCATCTAAACTTGGGGCTGAATTTGAACCAACAATGGTGACATTACGCGGGTCTAATAACCATCTACCTGCTAGCCCATGCGCTGCACTGGCTACTACCGCACGGGTAATATCCAAATAGTTTTTACCAGAGGTTTCTACAAAGCCGCCGTTACCACTTTTTGCGCCGCCGCGCGCGCTAATACTGCCATAAACGCGGGTTGCATCATCTGCCCAAACAATCACTTTTCCGCCATTGCCGTGCTCAATAGCATCCGCTTTAATACTGGCTGATTCGTCTATCCAAACAGATTGTGCGGTTGTTCTGCGGCTTGGGTTGCTGTTACTAGTAGGCAAGCTTGGTGTATTGTCCGTTGGGCTGGGCGCAGGTAAGGGCAATGGCGCAGGACTGCCATGCTGTGCCTGATTTTGTGCTATTGCCTGTGCCACAGGGCTATTTTGTTGCGTTGAACCAGTATTGGTTTGCGCCGCGACTACGGGTAGTTCTATCTGTGGCGATGGTTCTATAAAGGTAAGCGTGTTGTTATTGAGCGCACTAATCGCCTCTGGTGTTGCGCCATAAACATCGCCACCAATCAACACCTCACCACCACCATGCGTACCTGAGGCATCAATTGCAGTGTTTTGATGAAGGGCAATTTGTTCTGCCACCATGACAATTTCACCGCCCTGCCCAGTACCGTTACCTACACTAGGTGAGTTATTAATGGCACTAGTGAGTGGTAATGCATTGGCAATTTCTGAGATTTGAGCTGATATTAAAGTTGAGTCAACTGAACTGATTGCCCCTTTAGCTTCAACTGTGCCATTGACGTTAATCTTGCCAGTTTCCGCATGCATGACAATTTGGCCGCCATCACTGCCATTAGCTTCTACTTTGCTACCAGCCAATAAATTGATGTCTTTTTGTGCTTTTAAGATGACTTTGCCGCCCTTGCCTACCGTGGCAGTATTAGCGCTAATTAAGCCCGCATTGTTAATCACACTGGCAGTAATGCTAATGCTACTTGCGGCAAGCTTACCTAAATTGACAACATCACCGCCCGTATTGCTGTATTTCACCAATACTTCTGGGTTTTTAGGGTCGGCCAGATAAACACTTTCACCTGCCGCTAAGAAAATTTGGCCATCTGGCGCAGTAATGATGCCTTTGTTTTCAATATTGGCGGCAATGATAATGACACTGCCACCAGACTTGGTGCTGATTGCGCCTTCATTGACAATATTGCCAGCTTGATTGCCTTGCGTGAAATTAAGTTTACCTGCTAAGAAGTCAGCATCTGACAGATTAAGCGTTGAGGCTACCAAACCACCCACATCTACCCGTGCATTAGCGCCAAACACAATACCGTTAGGATTAACGATAAATACTCTACCGTTAGAGATTAAGCTACCTAGGATTTTTGATGGGTCACCGCCTGTAATGCGGTTTAGTACCTGACTTGCCGCATTGACTTGGTTAAAAATAGTGGTTTCATGCGTATCAATTGAAAAACTCTTCCAATTGATGATAGTGCCATTGCTATTAGTAATGGTCAGCGTATTACCTTGCTTGTTAAAACTAGCAGACCCAGCAACTACTTGACCATCTTCAGGGTTGGCAAAAGAAGCGTTTGAAAGGAGCGCGACAATAGCTAAATATAACGGTTTATATTTTACCGTTACAGTGTTCTTATGCATTTTCTTTTGATATTTCATGCGCATTGATATTTGCATTTTCAAAAGTAAAGGCCGTGTGCGACACTGCTGCCTTATGATTATTTTAATGATTTAGCTTTACCTAGACAAAGCTATTCCCTATTGTGCATTTATATGCTGAATTTTGATTGATTACAATAGCCCGAACGGGTTAATACTTTAAAATATATACACCATATCAAAATGGCCTTGATACTCGCCGGCTTCATAAGTTGGACTTCCATTTAAAGCGCGTGCTAAGTCTAATTTGAGTTGAAATGATTGACCTAAGCCTAAGCGAAAGCCAGCACCAAATGAACTAATGGTTTCGTTTGTCATTTCACCAGGTAATGGATTATTTCTTTCAATATAGCCATGATCAAAAAATACAGTGCCAATCAAACGTGAATTAGCAATTTGTGTCACGGGTATAGCGGTTGTATTAAGTTCTGCAGAAATTCGATACCCTTTATCCCCAGCCAGTTCTCTGGGGTCGAAACCTCGCACAGAACCTGCACCTCCAATACCAAACTGTTCCCCAGAGATGAGCAAATCATCGGAATACTGGCCATTTAATTCAACACTGAAATTGAGCTTGCTAGAAATTGGCCTTGAAAAACCTAAGTTATATTTCAGCGCGTTAAAATGTGCACTTGCTCCAGGCCGAGCACCTAATTGATTATAAGCTTCTGTATCGCCATCACTTCCTGATGGTAAGTTATGTACCCAACTAATATTAGCTAACCATCGTACATCATTTTGTGCAAAGTTTAAGCCGTAGGTAATGGCCGCAGGAGCACTGGTTAAATCTGGAATCAGACTCGGCCCGCCGCCTTCTGGCACCACATCACTTTGAAATGAGCGCCAATTTAAACCTAAGCTTATGCGTTGCTCAATATCGCGCCATACCGGCAAAGCGTGATTATAGTTAACAGAAACGAAGTCACCGCTACCGCTGATACCAAAAATACCCGCCGTGGTCGTAATATTGCCGTTGCTCACATCAGAGTGACCAGCGGATATATCAATACTATCTGCCAAGCTATATACAGGAATGCGGTAACTTAAACCAAAGATTTTGACATCACCCTCATGTTCTGGAGAGGTAGTATATTGCGCTGCCATGGCATGGTCTAAATCAAACAAATTGGCATGCTGAAACACCACACCCAGACGTTGCCTACCCGTTGGTATGGTACCAGTGTTATCAAGACTTAATGCAACTCGCCAAGGCTTGCCGTCTTGCACTTTGAGTTCAGCATCTACTTCAGAGGGTTTATCTGACTTCGCAATAATCACGCGAGTATGTTTAGCAAAGCTTTCATTAGCTATTCTTAGCGTTTTTGCTACTTTAAGTAAATTAGGAGATTGACCCACCACTAAATCGGGTGCTGAATTTAGAATATTTTCTTTGGATAAGTATTGATTGCCTGTGACCTTAATTTCAGCTAACTTTGCTTCAATCACAGTAATATGAAAAAGCCCAACATCAGACTCTTGCTCAGGCAACACCGCTTTAATTGCGCTATACCCTGCATCAATATAGGCTTTTTCTACTGCCAATAGTGCACTTTGCAGCGTTTCAATTGAAGCATTTTTTTTAATGTATGGCTGAAGTGCTTGTTGTAAAATTTCTGAAGATAATAAGGTATTGCCATCCACAACTATAGAAGCAATATCAAATGTGACTTTCTCTTCGGCCTCAACAATTGCTTCTTCAGCGAGCGCTAGCGGTGAATAAGTAACTGCAAAGGAAGCGAAAAAGGCTATCCCAGTTAAAATAATTGTGTAATTTAAAAAACGAACCCACTCAGCATGAATTTGTTTAGCCAGACAAATGTTCATTGGAATTGTTTTTTGTTAAATAATATGGATATTTTGATTATGGCTAATAATTAACTGAGTTGCAATTAAAAATCAAACCATTAATGTTTAAGACTGTTGGCGGAGAGCGAGGGATTCGAACCCTCGATAGAGTTGCCCCTATGCCACCTTTCCAGGGTGGTGACTTAAACCGCTCATCCAGCTCTCCGCGGAAGTTTTTTATTACAAGGCGCGCATTATAGCTTAAGTATAACGCAATCAAAAATTGCTTATGACAAAACTCAACTAGCGCTTTGAAAGTAGCGTGTAAGCTTGCGTTGCGCCTTTACCTTTAATTTCGAGTGTACGTGGTTCTGCAAACAAAAAATAAGGCTTGAGCATAGCAAAACTAGACTCAGATACTTGAATAGTTTGCACTTCTGCATTTCTTTCCATACGACTTGCCATATTGACGGCATCACCCCAAATATCATATGTAAACTTACTGTTACCAATGACGCCCGCTACTACAGCACCCGTATTAATACCAATACGCATTTGTAGGGGCTGATGGGTTAATGCTGTTACTTCAGATAAAGCCTCACGCATCTCTAATGCAAAGTTTGCTACGGCTACAGCGTGGTCTTCACGCCTATTTGGTAAGCCACCCACAACCATGTAAGCATCACCTATGGTCTTAATTTTTTCTAATTGATATTTTTCTGCAAGTGCATCAAACCTTGAAAACACTTGGTTAAGCAAATGTACCAAATTGCTTGGCGACATTTCAGCTGAGATTTTAGTAAAGTCTACTAGGTCTGCAAATAATATAGTCACCTGCTCATGGCCGTCAGCAATAATGTCGTCACTGGTTTTAAGCCTATCGGCTATCGCGCCAGGCAAAATATTTAGCAATAATTTTTCAGACTTTGCTTGCTCTAGGGTTAATGCTTCTAAAATTTTTTGCTTTTGACTTTGAAAGTAGCGCACTACAAAATAAATGATTGATGCCACACCAGTCATATTAATGACAAAAAACATTTCTCTTAATTTGACAGGAATAGGTAATCCGTTACTAGCAAACAAAGCATCAAAATAACAAGAAACTGCAATCAACACTAAAAACAAAACAAACCAACCAGAAGACTGCTTGCGCCCTCGAATCATGAGCGCACCTACAGGTGATAAGATAGCCCATATTGCAACACCACTAGAGGCAGCAAAGCCACCAATAATCCACTGCATAAAAAATGGCATAGACAACAACATAATCAGTTGCGTAAAAATAAAATAATCAAAGCGTTGTAGGCGATAAAAAACGAATAAGGTAATAAAAGATAAAGTAATGTAAAAGTAAGGAACTGCGGCGATGTAGGTATAAGCCTCACCTAAGCTGGATAAACTAAATATCCAAAATACACAAATCAGACTCTCGGCAATCACTAAGAAAGTGAGAATAGTTCTACCAACCAATGCTTCTTCAGGCGCATTAAACATGCCCCAAGCGCGTTTGGTCATACCAATCAAAGCATCAGGTTTTACCATATGGTTTTAGCATTTCTTTATTTATCATCATCTATTTTAAACTAAATTCAGAGTATACCTAAAGCAATAACATAAATGGCTAAGAAGGTGCATTTTAGTGTAAAATCTTACCTAGGCGGGCCTCCTCGCATTGTAAAGTAGCCAACCTGGTCAGGTCCGGAAGGAAGCAGCCACAACTGCCAAAGCAAGTGCCGAGGGTCGGGCTCGCCCCCTAACTACAAAGATAAATTTCAAAAAAAATATTTGAAACCTTGTTTTTTTCAAACAAGCTACATCACATTCAAAAATTGAAAAGTAGTTTAGACTTTGCGCCTATTATCAGTTAAAGTTTATGGTAGAAACGCAACTAAAAAGTGAGTCATGAGCTATCAAGTATTAGCCAGAAAATGGCGACCTAAATCATTCAAGGAAATCGTTGGTCAGACCCATGTGGTTAAGGCTTTAACGCATGCGCTAGATCAACAACGACTACATCATGCTTATTTATTCACTGGAACGCGTGGCGTAGGCAAAACCACCCTTTCAAGAATATTAGCAAAGTCTTTAAATTGCGAAACTGGCATCACTTCCGCACCCTGTGGTGTCTGTTCAGCCTGTGTCAGCATTGATAAAGGTAGCTTTATTGATTATGTGGAGCTAGACGCTGCCTCTAATCGCGGTGTAGACGATATGACCAGTTTGCTTGAACAAGCAGTGTACGCCCCCACGCAAGGCCGTTTTAAAGTGTATATGCTAGATGAGGTACATCAACTTACTGGGCATGCATTTAATGCCATGCTCAAAACGCTTGAAGAACCTCCAGCCCACGTTAAGTTTATATTAGCGACTACAGACCCGCAAAAAGTCCCTGTCACCGTTCTTTCTCGATGTTTACAATTTAATTTAAAACAAATGTCTAGCCTAGAAGTGTCTGGTCATTTAAATCAGGTATTAACGCAAGAACAGATTAGCTTTGAGCAAAATGCATTACATTTAATTGCTAGAGCGGCTGCAGGCAGTATGCGTGATGCGCTTTCTTTACTAGACCAAGCCATTGCTTTTGGTGGCAACAGCGTTAACGAGAATGAAGTACGCCAGATGTTAGGGGCGATTGACCAAACGTATTTGTTTGAACTGCTCAATGCGCTGAATGCCCATGACGGTAAAGCGTTAATGCAACAAGCCAAAGCCATGGAAGGTCGTAGCTTGTCGTTTGACGCTGCATTGGGTGATTTAGCTTACCTCTTACACCAGATTGCCATTGCGCAAACGGCACCAGACGCTATACTGCCTGAGCTACCTGAACGTGAGGTATTGTTACAGCTAGCAAAACAGTTGAGTCCAGAAACCGTTCAACTTTATTACCAAATTGCCATACTGGGTAGACGTGATTTAGGCCTAGCACCCGATGAATTTGCAGGGTTTACCATGTGCTTAATGCGCATGCTGGCCTTTACTCCATCTAACAAGGCACTTTCGAACCCATCTGTTACTGCAAAAGAAGTCACA
>CAYXGE010000020.1:7205-17694 GCA_964464435.1 uncultured Methylophilaceae bacterium | reverse complement strand
TTAGTAGGTTTACTAAAATTGGGATTAGCTCGCTCACTTGCTGAAAACTGTGAGTTTGACCGCGTTGAAGGTCAGCAATTGCATTTAAAACTTGCGCAAAGCCAACAACATCTCCTCAATTTTAATTATCAAGAAAAATTAACTGCAGCTGTTTCACAACATTTTGATATGCCTGTCAAATTACATTTTTCGATTGGCAGTGGTGTCAACACGCCTGCAGCACAAATTTCAGAAGAAAAAGCTGAAGTACAGTCAAAGGCTGTAGCGGCAATTAAAGAAGATAGCTTTGTACAATCACTTTTAAACGAATTTGGCGCACAAATTGTGCCTGCTAGTATTAAACCTCTACAATAATTCAGGAGAACATGATGATGAAAGGCGGCATGGGCAACTTAATGAAGCAAGCCCAGCAAATGCAAGAAAGAATGAAAAAAGCACAAGATGAACTGGCTACAGTTGAAGTGGAAGGCAGTGCCAGTGGCGGCCTAGTAAAAGTCACCATTACTTGTGCTAATAAAGTGAAACGTGTGCATATTGATGACAGCCTGATGGGCGATGACAAAGAAATGTTAGAAGACTTAATGGTACTTGCCATGAACGATGCTGTTGCAAAAGCAGAGGAAACTTCACAACAACGCATGGCTGGCTTTATGCCTGCTGGCATGAAGCTGCCTTTCTAGTCTTAAATCAATCACTCAAGTTAAATGACGCCACCAGCCCTTGAACAACTTGTGGAAGCCCTACGCTGTTTGCCTGGTGTAGGCCCAAAATCAGCATTGCGTATGGCGTATCATTTGTTGCAACGCGACCGCAATGGGGCAGGCAAACTTGCGTATGCCATGGATAGAGCGCTTAAGGTTGTCAACCATTGTGAGCTCTGTAATAACTTCAGTGAGACAGCCATTTGCAATTTATGTAGCTCTGGTAAGCGAGAAGCTAGACAGCTATGCATAGTAGAAATGCCTACGGATTTACTGATGTTAGAACAAACCCATGCCTATCAGGGTATGTATTTTGTTTTGATGGGTAGACTATCACCTCTTGATGGCATTGGTCCCAAAGAAATTCATTTAGACAAGCTTATCAAACGTGCGCAAGATGGGCTTATTCAAGAAATTATTTTAGCTACCAATTACACGGTTGAAGGCGAAGCCACCGCCCATTACATTGGGGAGATGCTTAAAACAAAAGGGTTAAAAGTGAGCAGAATTGCAAGGGGCTTACCTATGGGTGGTGAAATAGAAAACGTAGATACAGGTACCTTAGCGCAATCATTTTTAGAGCGCAGGAATGTCGCATAAGATTAGCGTCACACGATAAGAATTCAGCCTAATATGTTTTTACGCTGTCAACTTGGCTTACATCATTGGGTATATGAAAAACGCGGTCAACTACACCAAGGATCTGTTTACCCAGCATTGTTTAGAGTATGCACGCGTTGTCAGTTACGCCAGCAGGAAGTGTACGACGAACAAAGTAACGAAGCCTATTGGGCAGACAGTTTACCCAATTCTAACAAGTCGCCAAAAGATGGCTTTGAATAATATCTAGTAAGTCATTAGGTGCATCAATCATGGCATCTGCCTGCCATAAATTGGGCCTATCCTGTACATCAATATAGCCATACATGGCCACTACAGTGGTCATCCCAGCGGCATTACCAGCCTGCATGTCGCGTTCAGCATCGCCCACATAAATACATTGCGTAGGTACAACATTCGCTTGCTGACAAGCCAATAGCAAAGTATCTGGTGCAGGCTTTGGTTGAGCCGCATCATCGCCACTTACAATGACTTTTGCACGTTGATGCAAACCTAAAGCCTGCATTAATGGAATGGTAAACCGCCTTGGCTTATTGGTTACCACGCCCCAATCGTAGCCTGCTTCTTCTAAAGCTTTAAGTAGACTATCCATGCCATCAAATAGCTTAGGATGCTTGGTAAACACTTCATCATATAGATTTAAATACTCTACCCGCTTGGCTTCAAAATCAGCATCTTGTGGCGTAATACCAAAGCCTATGCTCAATAAGCCACGAGAGCCATGAGACGCATAAGGACGTATTGTGGCATCTGGCAAAGCTTCAAGCCCATGGCGCTGACGTTGCATATTCAGCGCTAATCCTAAATCTGGTGCAGTATCTGCCAGCGTGCCATCTAAATCAAATAACACCATACTGAGTTTATTCATTTTTGCGTATGCACCAAGTAATTCACAGAAACATCCTCATTTAGACTGTAATGTTGCGTAATAGGGTTATAGCCCATGCCCTGCATTTGCATGATATTTAAATCACTATCTCTGCACCATGCGCTTAATTCTGATGGCTTGATAAACTTAGCATAATCATGCGTACCCTTTGGCAATAAATTGAGCACATACTCCGCACCTAATACCGCAAATATATAGGATTTAGGGTTTCGGTTAATGGTAGAAAAAAATACATGACCGCCTGGTTTCACTAATTGTGCACAAGCGTTTACTACACTAGCGGGGTCAGGCACGTGCTCAAGCATTTCCATGCATGTCACTACATCAAAAGTTTGAGGTTGTTGTTGAGCCAGCTTCTCTACTGCAATACATTGATAATCCACACTCACACCGGTCTCCAGCGCATGCAGTTGTGCTACCTTGAGGGCTTTCTCACCTAAATCAATACCTGTCACTTGCGCGCCTTTAGTTGCCATCGACTCTGACAAAATACCGCCACCACAACCAACATCGAGTACTCTTTTACCAGCTAAACTCGCAAGGCTATCAATAAAATTTAAACGTAAGGGGTTTATAGCATGCAAGGGCTTAAACTCGCTGTTTTTATCCCACCAGCGATGCGCCAAACTGGCAAATTTTTCAAGTTCTAAACTATCGACATTCATGCTCTGTACCGACTCATTCTGCTGGTCCATTTTGTTGTAATTTCCTTTAATTCTGAGGGTTCGATATCAGCATAGACACCAGGTTGTTGTGCAAGTTTTTGATATCTTAATGAACCAGCTACCCAAGTGTGCGTAACATGTTCTCGTCCAGCCACATAGACTAGATGTGATAAAGGATCAAAACAAGGGCTACATTCAATACCATTTAATTTGATAGCCACCATATCAGCATATTTACCTGCCTCTATTGAGCCAATTTGTTCTTCCATGCCCATGGCGATTGCTGCGTTAATAGTCGCCATTTTAAGTGCTTCTTGCGCTGGTATACTCGCTGCATTAGAAGATACTGCTTTAGCTAACAAAGCAGAAAGGCGCATTTCAGAAAGCATATCTAAGCGATTATTACTCGCTGCGCCATCTGTGCCTAAACCAATCATAATACCTTGTTGATGCATATGGCTAATTGGTGCAATACCACTTGCTAACTTTAAGTTTGAAGTTGGGCAATGAGCAATTTTGCAACCATACTCTGCCAACAGTTCAATTTCAAGTGCTTGCATGTGTACACAATGTGCGGCTATAAAATTAGGGCCTAATAAGCCTAATTGTTTAAAACGATATATCGGTGATACTTGGTACTTAGCAATACTTTGTGACACTTCATCTTGGGTTTCATGCAAATGCGTATGTATTGCAAGATTTAGCTGCTCAGCATAGGTCATCACTTTTTCAAATGTAGCATCTTCTACTGTATAAGGTGCATGCGGCGCAAAACAAGATGAGATTAAAGGTTTGTCACGCCATGCATCACGTGCATCTAATCCACGTTGAATATAATCTTCTGCATCATTTGCATAGGGGCTTGCAAACTCTAAAACCACCAAGCCTAAACGTGCACGTATCCCAGATTTCATAGCTGCATAAGCCGTAGCTTGCGGGTAAAAATACATATCATTAAAGCATGTAATACCGCCCATCAGCATTTCTGCAGCAGCTAATAAACTGCCGTCATAAACAAACTCTTCTGACATCAATTCAGCTTCAACGGGCCAAATATGTTGGTTCAACCAAGTCATCAACGGTTGATCATCAGCTAAACCACGCATTAAGCTCATTGCAGCATGGGTATGCAAATTAATAAAGCCTGGCAACAGAATCTGTCCATCTAAACAGAGATGCTGTTTTGCCTGATACTTTAGTAACGCTTCAGCTTTAGGTAAAACTTCAACAATTTTTTCAGCATGAACAGCGACTACCATACCTGTTTGCACATTGCAGTTTGGCACAACCTGTATCAGCCATTCTGGCTCAATTAACAGTTCAATATCAGTCATAGGTTAACCATTTAAATAAAGATTAAGTATAAACCGACAAGCAAAAAAAAGCCTCGCAATGCGAGGCTTTTTAGAGATTAAAATTAATCTAATCTAGAAGCTTAGTTACAACCTGCTTCACGTTCTGCTTTCGCACTTAATTCAACACGACGGTTAGGTGCTAAGCAGTCAACCAATGCTTTTTTACCTTTCACGCCTGCGCAATCAACTTTAGGCTCAGATTCACCTTTACCGATAGGTTCTAGGCGAGCTTCTTCAACACCCTGTGATACCAAGTAAGCTTTAACTTGCTTAGCACGACGCTCTGAAAGTTTTTGATTGTATTTATCACTACCAATACGATCAGTATGACCAGTTACCAATACAACACCTACATCTGGATTAGCTTTAATTTTCTCAGCTGCTTCATCCAATGCTGCTCGACCTTCTGCTTTAAGTGCCGCTTTATCAAAGCCAAACAACTCTTCAGCTTCAATCGTGATAGTTTCCATGGTTGGTTTGCAAGCAACTGGTTCAGGTGCTGGCGCAGGTGCTGGCGCAGGTTCAGGAGCTGGCTCAGGGGCAACATATGGTGCTGGTTCTGGAGCTGGCATTGGTTCTGGTTCAGCCATAGCAACTTTTTTCGGTGCTCCAAAATTGATAATACCACCAAGATTAAATAGTGTATTGCTTACACCTTCAAAATCTCTATTGCCAGGTGTTCCAACAATTGCTTTAGTCCATTGTTGACGTAAATCAGCTTGTAAGCCAAATGTATCATTGAATAAGTATTGAGCACCTAAACCCAAATTACCCATCCATGTTTTATTGTCTCTTTTTAAACCAGCTAAACCAGGACCATAATCAGTATAATTTTTACCACCGCCTAAACCAGCTAGCAAGAAAGGACGGAATTTATCACGGCTAAACATATAAAGCGCATCTACGCCAAACATCGTTTGTTTGTAGTCACCACGAGTAAAGACGTTTGAGTCTTCGCTACCACGGTTATGACTAATACCCGTTTGAATGTCCCAATGCTCACTTAACTGTTTACCTAGTTTCAAGAAACCACCACCAGCAGTGTTAGAATCTATATCACTGTCAGTGTTCATCGCACTGATACCTGGCAATGCGTACCAAGAACCTAAGAAAGAATCATCAGCAGTTGCTGAGAGAGAAGCTAAGCCCAATACTGAAGCTACAGCTAAATTAATCATATTTTTTTTCATTCCAATCACCCCTTGTTGGTTGACAACTACATAACGAATAGTACTTTAAGGTTTGCTATTTGGCAACCCATGCTTTTTACAAAACCCATAGACTAGGCAATTCTGGCAACCTTGTTGCTTTTTTGCAACAAGGTTTTTATTGCAATTATTGACGATTTATCAAGTTGGTTGGTACGTTGTTGCTGTTTGCACAATGCACCCCTAAACCCTAAAAAATCTGGTTGCACATCGGTTAATAATTGAAGCGAATCAATATTTAACGAACCAGCTAGACCTGTGAATGCTTTTATTTTACTCGCTTTATGAATAAAGCTTTGTAAATCATTGTAATGCATGAAATTTAGCAAATTTTTCTCAGATTTAGTTTTGGTATCCAGCATCACCCCAAATACATTTGTACCTGTTAAATTGGTTAAGTTAAGGTCTGGTTGTTCATCAGCGAACAACACCAGAACAATTTTGATTCCCCTTTCAATACATGGCATAAGCGATGCTAGTACCTCTTGGTGGTTCTCGTGTCCAAATAAGCCGACTTTAACGATATCAACACCAGTATTACTCATTTCAATCACTTTGTTGGCAATTAAAGTGGGGTGCATGGGCAAATCCCCAATCGTGGCGCTTACCATTACTCTACGATTGATGAGTTTAACAATGTCACGAACTATATCAATTGGCAATGCACCTAATGCACCTTGATTAGGGTCTTTTAAATCAACGATATCCACACCAGCATCTAGGACCATTTCCGCTTCTGCTAACGACATCACACTTGCTAACATTTGCGTCATGCTAGATTTTCTCCACTTGCTTCTGCACGATAGTTTTCAATTCGCTCACACAACCATTGCCAAGCTTGTAATTCTCGCTCACCTGCGGTTTTGTCTATGGCGATCTTTAAGTATGCCATTTCATCATCGATTTTTTCTCTAGGCAACATATGCAAACGACTCACCAAAACCGCCAATTCAATGACCGCCGCCTGTGCACGATTAAATCCTTTAAAGGGGCTATGCTGAGCATGATGCACAACTTTAAAATAGAGTTGTGGCCTTAGTGCATCTTCTACCACATGGTCTAACACCAGTTCTTTATGAGCTAAAGCACATTCAAGCCTAAATCCGTTGATATGTTCTGCAGACTCTATTGCCCAATCTCGCCTATTGGTAAGCGCCCCTGCAAATACACGCACATCATCAGTAAGATTAAGTGTGGCAGTTTTCTGTGAAAGCAAGTTATCTAAGCTACTTGATGGGCGAAATGGAGAGATGACAATATAACCATCCCGTTCTTTTATGCCAAACGGCGCAATATGCGCTAGACCCTGCGCATCTGTAGAAATTACTATCGTTTCATAAATCATTTCTGGCATTACTTTTTTTCTTTTTTCTCTTTAAGAGAGGCATCGCGATGCGCAATTCTAGCCTCTGGCGCTTTGGGTTTTGTATGAATACCCCATTGCAATTCTTCATCTTGATTGTAGCGTTTTTTGAGTTGCCATGCGATTTGCGCACGCGCCAACTCCACACCCAGATAAAAAGCATGTGAAGCGTCATCCTCTACTTTTAAATCTGGGTATAGTGCAAATGGGTCAGTGGCTTGAAATAGGCCATCTCGGTTGTAAATATGCATGCCTTCTTCGCTTACTTGAATACGAAAACTTGGGTCTTTAATTTGCGCGGCAAACTCAGCAATTTCTGTTGAACTATAAGGAAATGGCCTTCGGTCGTGTAGCGCAGTAAGCCCCTGGCTGTAATCACGTGGCAAACGCCTATCCTCACGTGCGGCATACATCACACGCCTTGCAATATCGGCTTCGGCAACTGCATTGATTGCATGCGGACTGACTGATGTGGCAAGCACCGCATTAATATGCAGCTCGCTAATCATGCCAAATAGTATGGCATTGATGCCTGTAGTATCGGCATCGGTCAACTCTGTTAAATTACCCACACCCATCATGATTTTTATATCAGGATAACGCTTACGCAGCTTGTGGTAACGCACAATTGACTCAGTAAATCCAAACGGAATCGGGTCTAAAATAGCATCGGCAATAAAGGGCTTACCTTTTGCTTGCATTGCATCAATAGCGCGATAAAGTGAACGTAGATTTCCTGGTTTAGTGGGAATAAGTATTGGCGTTGCGGTAACTTCATCTGCAATCCATAGGGTTTTTTCTGTAAGACTCAATAAATAATCCGCACCTGATTGGCCTGCCAACAATAAATCTTGCGGGTTAAGCGAATCTACACTTACTTTCAAGCCTAGTTCTTTAAGTGCTTGAATGGATTCTGTTAAATGTGGAAATGGTGTGTTTGGCAAACAGCCTAAATCGATGACATTGGCACCTTGCATTTGGTAAGCTTGTGCTCGAAGAATAATACCTTCTACGCTAAGTTGTGGCGCTTCTACAATTTCAGCAAAAATATCCACATCATAGTGTGATAAATCTGAGGTTTTTCCAGCTTTACCAAAGTATTGTGGTAAGTCTTTTAAATCTTCCGGCCCACGCTCAACAGGTATACCGTACTTATTTTCTAGTGCTTTAATATCACCACGACATAAGCCTGGCACAATGACACTGTCAGCATCACCTGTATCAGTTAGACGGCGCGCAATCAGTTCTGGGGTCATCAGCGCGGCAACTGAAACGCCTATTTGCGCAATACGATATTTAAAATCAGGTTGAATGTGATCTAACACTTTTTGCAGACTTTTTTCTGCTAGCTTACCCGTTAGAAAAAGGACATTTTTTGCCATTGTTTACACGGCAAGTTGCGCACTTACTTGGTGAATACGTGCTTTGATAGCCGCTTCTAGCGCTTGCATATTGGCAACCACTGTAGTGACTTCAAAATGTTTGAGCTTTTGCACATTGTCTAAATCAATTTGGCGTGGATATACCTGTACAATATTCTCACGTGGCGCCTCTGATTCAATATAAGCGCCCGCTTGCTCTGGCTCGGTATCGCAAGCAAATACAATACTTGGCACCCTTGTTTTGCCAGCTTGAGCAAACAAGTTAGTGACTAAACTATCAGAAAAGCCATAGGCCATTTTGGCAATGGTATTTGAAGTGGCGGGAGAAATCACCAGCGTGTGATACTTACCTTGATAGAACATTTCTACAGGCACACTGCTGGCGGTTTTGTCTTGGTAAATTTTATGACCTGTGGCCTCTAGTTGTGCCTGAAAACCATACTGCTGAATAATTTCTGCAGCTGCACGACTTAAAAACACATCTACATTTTGCAGGCCTTGCAGGATGGCTAAGGATTCTCGTAAGTAATGACCTGAGCCAGTGATTGCCCAAGCGAGTCTTTTATTCTCGGGCTGTGTCACGTGTTATTTTCCAAATGGGTGGTTTAATACAATCGTCTCATCACGCTCAGGGCCTGTAGAAACAATCGCAATCGGCACGCCACATACTGCTTCTAAACGTTTAAGGTAGTTTTGTGCATTTTTAGGTAATGCATCCCATGTTTTGACGCCAAAGGTGTTTTCAGACCAACCTGGTACAGTTTCATAAATGGGTTTACAGCCCGCTACATCATCTGCACCTATCGGTAACAAATCAATCTTTTTGCCATCGAGCTCATAACCCACACAGATATTGAGTTCAGCGATACCATCTAACACATCCAGCTTGGTAATACACAAGCCAGTCAGGCCATTAATCATGGCTGAACGTCTCAATGCTGCGGCATCAAACCAACCACAGCGGCGTTTACGTTTAGTCACTGTGCCAATCTCTTTACCTTTAGTAGACATTTGAAAGCCTGGTGCGCTTTCAGTATCAATATCTAGTTCGCTAGGGAAAGGCCCGCCACCCACACGTGTGGTATAGGCTTTGGTAATACCTAACACATAATGCAACATATTGGCACCAACGCCCGTGCCTGCTGAAGCTTGGCCAGCAATACAGTTACTTGAAGTCACATACGGATAGGTACCGTGGTCTATATCCAGCAAAGTACCTTGTGCGCCTTCAAACAGCAAATTTTCACCTCTGGCATTAGCTGCATAAATTTCCGCAGAGATATCCGCAACCATTGGCTTTAAGGCTTCTGCATGTTGCATACTGGCGTCGTATTGTTGATTAAAATCAACGGCATTTGCACCCAAATAATTAGTCAGCACAAAGTTATGGTAATCCATCACTTCTTTGAGCTTTTCTGCAAAACGTTGTGGGTAAAATAAATCGTAAACCCGCAAGGCGCGACGCGCCACTTTATCTTCATAGGTAGGGCCAATCCCTTTACCTGTAGTGCCAATTTTAACCGCACGCTTTGCCTCACGCGCGGTGTCTAGCGCAACGTGGTGACTTAAAATAAGTGGGCAACCTGTGCTAACTTTGAGACGGTTTTTAACTTCTAACCCATCTTTTTCAAGCGCTGCAATTTCAGATAACAAATGACCTGCATCTAACACAACACCGTTACCAATATAACAATTCACGCCTGCGCGCACGATACCTGATGGCACCAAATTTAGCTTATAAACCCGTTGTGCTGCGCCTTGCCCTACCACTAAAGTATGGCCTGCATTATGTCCACCTTGAAAGCGCACCACGCCTTGGGCGTGGTCAGTTAGCCAATCGACTATTTTGCCTTTGCCCTCATCGCCCCACTGCGTACCAATGACTACAACGTTTTTACTCATGAATTTACTCTAAATGGAAATTAAATATATGGATTTATCACTATCTATTCAAACCATGCAACTAACCAAGCGTTGGTGCATTGACCACTTGCCATTGACCATCTTTTTTTTCTAGCTTACGGTCACAGTTCAGTTCGTTTAAATAGGCCTCGTGTCCAGGTAGTGCTGTCACCACTACATGCCCTTGTGTTCTTAAACTATCTATTATTTTTAGCAATTCTGTATCCATGTCATTAGGTGCAAGTATGCCCTTGCCTAATTCCGCAGGTGGCAAGGCAGTGACGATGCCACGCAAATCAATACTAAAACCCGTAGCTGGTCTAGCGCGACCAAAAGCCACACCTACTTCGTCATAACGTCCACCTAATGCTAATGGGCCTGAATATCCTTGCGCATAAGCCGC
>CAYXGE010000020.1:0-7105 GCA_964464435.1 uncultured Methylophilaceae bacterium | reverse complement strand
ACCTTGCACTAAGGTGCTGAAAATTTCAACATGATTAAAGTCAATTTGTAGTTGTGAAATACCAACCAACTGCAATGCTTTTACCATCAAGCATTGAATTTCAATATCACTTTCAATGCTAGCGTGACCATATAGCTCTGCACCAACTTGCAAAGGCTGTCTTGAACGTGCTAACCCATCTGGGTTTGTACGTAATACATCACCTGCATAGCAAAGACGTGTGACACCTTGATGCCCCAACATATGCGCATCAATACGCGCTGCTTGTGGCGTAATATCAGCACGTAAGCCCATTAAACGACCAGTGAGTTGATCTACCACTTTAAACGTTGCCAAGTCTAAGTCGTGCCCCACGCCTGTAATTAAAGACTCTAAATACTCCAACATAGGAGGCATCACAAACTGATAGCCATGTACACGAAATAAATCGAGCAAATTTCTACGAAATTGCTCAATTCGTGCCGCTTCAGCGGGCAATACATCTTCAATATATTCGGGTAATAGCCAATTTCGCATGGTTAACTTGCCAATATAACAATAAGTAAACCTATTAACATTGAGGCAATGCCAACAAAACGAAGTTGACCATCATTGAGCTGTAATAAACGCTCAAATGTTTGCCGCCATGCAGTAGGTGCAATAAGTGGTAGCACGCCTTCAAATACTAACATTAGTCCTAAGGCAAGCAACAGTGTGTTCATGATGGATTAAATTCATTTGCGGCCATTGGCATCGCGCATGTATTTGAAAAAGTCAGAGTTAGGCTCTAACACCATGACATCACTTTTATTTCTAAAGCTATTTTTGTAGGCTTCTAAGCTGCGGTAAAACGCATAAAACTCAGGGTTTTTTCCATAGGCATTAGCATAGATTTCTGCAGCCTTAGCATCGCCCGCACCTTTAATTTTTTGCGCTTCTCTGAAGGCTTCCGCAACAATTACTTCGCGTTGCTTTTCAGCATCTGCTCTGATTTTTTCTGCGGCACCAGCACCTTGTGAACGCAGTTCATTGGCCACACGTTTACGTTCGGCTTCCATGCGCTGATACACGGACTCACTCACCTCTTGCGGCAAATCAACACGCTTTAAACGCACATCTAACACTTGAATGCCCATTTGACGTGATTCTTTGTCAGCACTTTGGCGTAAAATTTCCATAATTTGCCCACGCTCACCAGATACCACGTCGTGAATAGTGCGCTTACCAAACTCATCGCGTAAACCAGCATTCACGGTTTGGCTCAATCTTCTTTCGGCGGCTTGCTCATCGCCTTTAACAGAAACGTAATACTTAGCTGGGTCAACAATGCGCCATTTTACAAAAGAGTCTACCAGTACATTTTTCTTTTCACTGGTGATAAATCGCTCTGGGTCGTCTGAGTTTAAAGTCAAAATGCGATTATCAAAATAACGTACGTTATCCACTAACGGTACTTTGAAATATAAGCCAGGTTGTTTTTTAACTGAAACAATTTCACCCAAACGTTGCACCAAGGCAAATTGGCGTTGGTCAACGGTAAAAGTAGCAAAGCTAATTAATATCAACAGTATTAATAAAACTAACAATACCGTACCTACATTTTTAAACATGGATTGATTCATCGTGGTCACCTATCTACTTTCTCGGTCACGGCTTCTAAAAGCATCACGTGAACGTTCTACTTCTGTTGCGCCCATAGGTGCGTTGGCAGGGGCAACTGGCTGGGCACTCTCAGCCGTAGTTGATGGATTAGCCGCTGAAGCCGCCAACAATTTATCTAAGGGTAAATACAGCAGGCTGTTTCCACCTTTTTGATCAACCACTACTTTGCTGACGCTAGACATTATTTGCTCTTGCGCATCTAAAAATAAACGTTGACGCGTCACTTCTGGTGCTTTGTTATATTGTGCTAATACTTGTTCAAATCGGCTTGCGTTACCTGTAGCTTCATTTTCTACACGTAATTTGTAACCTGCAGCTTCTTCTAGCAAACGCGATGCGGTACCACGCGCCTTTGGAATTACATCGTTTGCATAGGCTTGGCCTTCATTTTTTTGGCGTTCTAAGTCCTGACCAGCTTTTACAGCATCATCAAAAGCTGCCTGTACTTGTTCAGGCGGCTGTGCACTTTGCATGGTCACGCTTACAATATTAATGCCTGATTGATAACGATCTAATACTTTTTGCATTAATTCTCTGGCTTTGATAGCAATCTCTTCACGGCCTTCATACAAAGCAAAGTCCATTTTGCTTTTGCCTACGATTTCGCGAATTGCAGTTTCTGCAACACCACGCACTGAGTTCTCAGTTTCGCGATTATTAAATGCCGCATCTTCTACACTTTTCAAGTTGTATTGCACGGCAAATTGCAAATCAATAATGTTTTCATCATCTGTTAACATCAGAGATTCACGTGACTCTTTGGATTTGCCAACGCCGCCTTCAGAAGAACGATAGCCAACTTCTATGGTACGCACTTGCTCCATCACCACAACCTCTACGGTTTCAATAGGGTATGGTAAGTGCCAGCGTGGACCTGGTTGCGTTGTTTCAACATGGTCACCAAATCGCAATACCACGCCTCGCGAACCTTGGTCGACAATGTAAAAGCCAGTTGCTATCCACACCAATAAAATAAGTGTGACAATTGGAAAAATACCCATTGTCGGCATTTCTATGTCTGAGTTTGGCGCATTATTTCCGCCACCTTTACCGCCAAACATTGTGTTTAATTTACGACTGATATTTTTAAATATTTCATCTAAATCAGGCGGTCCGCCATCATTGCGGTTACCCCAACCAGGGTCATTAGCCATACATCACTCCGAAAATTTGATTATTTAACGCTTTTTTCTTGCCACATGAAACCTTGGTATTAGTGCTTTAAGCATATGCACTGGCTTCTGTTAAGAACTGCCTCATACGTTCATAGTGCTCAACAAGCACGAGGTTTATGTACTCCAAACCTTCACCTGTGACTGCTGAAATTCTTACTTTGCTAATTCTACCATATTCATCACGCTCCATACCTGCCTCAAGTCCAATACGGTCAATCTGATTCATTACTAATACTTGAGGCACTGTTGATGCACCAATTTCTGCCAATACTTTTTCAACTTGGGCGATTTGCTCATCACGATTTGGACTAGCCGCATCCACAATGTGTAACAATAAATCTGCTTGCACGGCTTCTTCTAAGGTTGCGCCAAATGCTTCAACTAGCGCGTGGGGCAATTGTTTAATAAAACCTACAGTATCTGACATCACAATTGCACCAGCGTTCGGCACATATAGTTTTCTTGAAGTAGTATCTAGGGTAGCAAACAATTGATCAGCCGCTAGCACTTGTGATTGAGTCAAACGATTAAATAGGGTAGATTTCCCTGCATTGGTGTAGCCAACCAAGGACACCATCATCACGTTTGAGCGCTTACGAGAGCGCCGTTGCATGCCACGTTGTTTTTTTAATTTATCAAGCTTTTCGCGTAACTGCTTAACGCGAATTCGCAACATACGTCTATCAAGCTCAAGCTGCGTTTCACCCGGTCCACCACGCATACCAATACCACCTTTTTGCCGTTCAAGGTGTGTCCACCCTCGGACTAAACGCGTAGAGATATGCTCAAGTTGGGCAAGCTCGACCTGCAACTTACCTTCGTGACTTTGCGCGCGTTGCGCAAAAATTTTAAGAATCAGCCCTGTTCTATCCATCACATGGCATTGCAATAGCTGTTCTAAATTGCGTTGTTGTGATGGACTTAAGTCATGATTAAACACCACAACTTTTGCCTGTATGGTCTCTAGCAAAACTTTAATTTCATCAGCTTTGCCTGAGCCTACAAAATACTTTGCATCTGGCTTTGCTCGCCGCGACTGCAAGATTTGACGTATTTGCATACCAGACGAAAGTACTAGACGTCTTAACTCATCTGTACTTTCTTCATAGTCTGTTTCGCCAAAATCAAGACTTACCAAGATTGCAGCATCACCGCCGCTTGGTCTATCAAACATGACTTGCCTTGTAAAAATCTTGCGTGCTTAATGCACCTTTAGAACATGCTACTTGCTGCAATTATTCCTCAGCATCGCTTCCATGAGGCATGCTTACCGCTTTAGCTGGCACAATCGTTGAAATAGCATGTTTATAAACCATTTGCGTAACGGTATTTTTAAGCAAGATGACATATTGATCAAAAGAATCTACCTGACCTTGTAACTTAATTCCGTTCACTAGATAGATCGAGACAGGGATGTGCTCCTTACGTAGCGCATTCAAGAAAGGATCTTGTAGCATTTGTCCTTTTGCATTCATTTTTTAACTCCTTAGTTATTAGTGATTTGGTTCCCAGCACAACCCCAAATTTACATTTATTAACTTTACTGCAATCAAGCCTAAATTACTAGACTTTTAAAGCGTTTATGCAGATTATATCGCGCATATTTTTAGTAAGGTTGTGATACAACTAAATCAAGTTGGTTCCAACTTAAATATTATTTATTACGACATTATTTTGCAGCGCTTAAACCAATCTATGATGTTTATTTAAGTCAAGCAAGAATCAATCCTTTTTAAAACCTCAGCTTTACCAAGCAGCACCATAATCATATCTATACTTGGGGATTTATCACCACCTGTTAACATCACCCTCAGCGGCATTGCCACTTTTGGAAATTTTAGCTGATGCGTTTCAACAGTAGCTTTAATTAAATGCGCTATTGTTTCAACCTGCCATTCCGCACTTTCTAATTGCATGCGTAACGCCTTTAAAACGCTCATGACATCTTCAGTCATATGTTTTGCATAGGCAACTTCATCTATAACTGGTTTTTGATAGAAAAATGCAATACTTTGCGCAAGCTCATTGAGTGTTTGGCTTCTTTCACGATAAAACGCAATTACCTCCTGAAGATTGGGTTGAGCCGTCACGGTGATCTGCATCGCTTGCAAACGTTGTTGAATATCCTTAGCCAAAGTATCAAGATTGGCTTGTTTAATGTAATGCGCATTAATCCAATTCAGTTTTTCTGTATTAAATTGTGCCGCAGAAGCTGTAATATGGTCTAAATCAAACCATTGACAAAATTGTTGCATAGAAAATATTTCATCATCTCCATGCGACCAACCCAATCGTGCAAGATAATTAAGTACGGCTTCGGGCAAATAACCATCTTCATGATATTGCATGACTGACACTGCCCCATGTCGCTTTGAGAGCTTTTGTCCATCATCGCCAAGAATCATCGACAAATGCGCATATTGAGGGATTGTTGCACCAAGCGCCTTAAGCATGTTAATTTGACGCGGCGTATTATTCACATGATCATCGCCTCTAATGACATGAGTTATCTGCATTTCCCAATCATCCACCACCACACAAAAATTATAGGTTGGCGTACCATCGGCACGGGCAATAATCAAGTCATCTAACTCTTCATTTGAAATTTCTATGCGCCCTTTAACCAAATCATTCCATACTACTGAGCCTGTTGTTGGATTTTTAAATCTTATCACTGGTGCAACATCAGGCACAGGCGGCAAGACTTTATTGGCTTCTGGGCGCCAACGACCATCATATTTAGGTTTTAAGCCCTGTTGCATTTGGCTTTCACGCATGGCTTCCAACTCATCTTTACTACAATAACAGTAATAGGCGTGTCCTTCATCAAGCATTTGATTGATCATTTTTTTATATTGATCCATGCGTTGCATTTGATAAAAAGGTCCTTCATCATGCTGCAGACCTAACCATGCCATACCATCTAATATTGCTTGCACCGCTTCTGGCGTTGAGCGCGCAACATCAGTATCTTCAATTCTCAAAATAAACTGTCCTGCATGTCTTTGTGCATACGCCCACGAAAATAGTGCAGTGCGTGCACCACCAATATGCAGAAAACCAGTTGGACTAGGGGCAAAACGTGTACGCACCATAAATAGGATATTCTCTTGAGTCAAAAGTGTGATTTTACCATGCTTGTTTTATTGGCTAGTTGCGTGCATGATGAATATTTCATGTATAACAACTAAACTTTTTCTTTGATTTGGTATAAGAACTGCTTATTTTATAAAACTTAATTGCTTATAATGCTTGTTGTTTAATAATAATTAACATTTACAATTTACTTAATAAAATAATAAAAATACCGTAACAATTTTATGAAATCCATTTTAAAGTCTTTACTAAAAAGCCCTGATAACAAGCCTGATGCATTGGCATGGGTTAAAGATTTAGCGCATTTAGATGATGTACAAGCTTTAAAAGCAAGTACCGAACAACTTGGTGCGTTAATTTCAAGTCCACAAACAACAACTGAAATGTTATACAAAGTAGCTCTCGTTGCGGACCAAGAAAACCGTGCGCGTTTAAGTACCATTCATCAACAATTTATTCAATTTGATTTTTTACGTGAAGAGTTAGCGCTTAAATTAGCTAATACGGTATTTTTTTATTTCCGTCAGCTAAGTGCTTGTTACCGAAAACTTATTCTTGAATTTTTACAATCCAAAGATAGCGCCCCACCGTTTCCGTCTTCACAGCTGTCTCTGATGATTGGGCGTGCTATTTGTTCAAATATTTCGATGACAAAGTGGCGACACTACCAACAATTGCCTGCGATTGACTCTGCTTGGCAAGAACTACATGCACTTTACAGCTTGGCTGAAAGTGAGGGTTTTGCTAATGCCTCAATACAAATATATCGAGACGAAGCAGAAGTCTATTTAACAGGCCTCTATATTAGCACTTGTATGATGGGTGCGCTCGACCATGCCACTATGACTAAATATGAAGTGGAAATCGTCGCGGATCTACTTAAAGTTTGGGAAAAGTCATTGAAACTTAGCAATCATTACCATCCTAAAAAACATTTATTCTATGTTGATTTAGCATCAGATGCACCAGCTAAACGCATAAGGCTATTAGATGAATATGAGAGCAACCGCTATTGGGAAATTGACTTTATAAATGCCAAAATTGAGCTAGGTATTTTTCATGCTGAAAATAACCAACTTGATAAATTTAATGAAATCCAACACGTAAGCAAATACCCTCAACTTCTTAGTCTCTTGCAAATGCTTAAAAGTGAGTGGTCTCGACATGACTATCAAAGACAACGTCGTACAGAA
>CAYXGE010000019.1:0-24839 GCA_964464435.1 uncultured Methylophilaceae bacterium | reverse complement strand
ATGGTGCTTGAAGAATATGAGTCTGCCAAAAAACGCGGTGCTAAAATCTATGCTGAATTGGTTGGCTATGGCATGAGTGCAGATGCGTATCATATGACAGCACCCAATATGGATGGTCCACGTCGTTCTATGGTGAATGCGCTTAAAAATGCAGGCATTAATGCAAATCAAGTGCAGTTTGTAAATGCCCATGGCACATCAACACCGTTAGGTGATGCTAATGAAACGAATGCGATTAAAGCGACATTTGGTGATCATGCAAAAAAATTGGTGGTGAATTCCACTAAGTCGATGACAGGCCATTTGCTTGGTGGTGCTGGTGGTTTAGAGTCTGTATTTACAGTGCTGTCTATCCATCATCAGCTATCGCCTCCTACCATCAATATTTTTAATCAAGACCCTGAGTGTGATTTAGATTTTTGTGCCAATACTGCACGTAATATGCACATTGAATATGCGCTTAAAAACAACTTTGGTTTTGGTGGCACTAACGGTAGCTTAGTGTTTAAGAAAATATAGGGCTGAAAGCCTGTAAATGCAAGATAGCCAGTGCATACTGGCTATTTTTTTGCCCCTAATCATGTTAAATGCTTTATAGAATGTGCAAGATGCTATACGATTTAGCGCATGATTATTTGTTGTCATCATTATGCATAATAAGCATTCTTACCTTATTAATGGGCAGATGGATTATGGCTTAAGTCCTTTAGACAGAGGCTTTGCCTACGGTGACGGGGTTTTTAGAACCATGCTGGTTAAAGATGGCTTGCCTGTTGCGTGGCAAGCGCACTACAACAAACTCTTTTTTGACTGTAATGCGCTTAATATCGTCTGCCCTGCGCAAGAAGTATTGTTAGAAGATATTCAACGTTTATTTGCTAATCATGATGCGGTGGCAGTTTGTAAAATTGTGATTACGCGTGGTGAGAGTGAGCGCGGCTATATGCTGCCCAGTGTGGTTAGGCCTTCCCGCGTTGTAATTAAAACAACAATGCCAGATTATCCAAGTTCAAGATTTGAGCGAGGGGTGAGTTTGCATCTTTGTGAATTACGTTTAGCGCACCAACCGAAACTTGCAGGGATTAAACACTTAAATCGTATGGAAAATGTATTGGCTCGTGCAGAATGGCAAAATCCAGAGTTGGCTGATGGTGTTTTGTTAGATGCCAATGGAAATGTCATTGAGTGTACTGCAGCTAATCTATTTGCACGTTATGGAAAAACCTTGAGTACTCCAGATTTGTCGCGTTGTGGGGTCTCAGGCGTTACACGAGAACTTATATTAAAGCTTGCACAAGAATTAGGTTATCACAAAGCTGAAACTGATATAAGTTTGGATACATTACGTAAAGCGGACGAAGTGATTATGTGTAATAGCCTATATGGGGCATGGCAAGTAGTTTCCATTGGCGAGATGGAATGGCCAGCGTTAGGTTTAGCCGAAAAAGTGAGAAAGGCATTACAAGAACACCATGCGCTTTCTTAATAAGCTATTGTTTTGGGCATTGCTTGCAGTGCTAGGTATAGTGCTTTGGATGCTATATTTTAGTAGCCAAACGCTTGATATTAAAGCGGGGACTGAAGTTTATATCAAACAGGGCAGTAGTTTAAACGCAGTCGCTAATCAGTTGGTGCAACAGGGTGTGCTAAGCGAGCCGTATCGTTTTAATTTATTAGTTCGCTCGCTTGGTGGTGCCTCTGAGCTAAAAGCTGGGCAGTACATTATTCCTGAAAATACAAGCCCATATGCTTTATTTCAACTCATGAGTAATGGTGGTAAAAATCGACAAGCCAGTATTACTTTTATAGAAGGTAAAACGTTTTCTCATATGCGCTCAACATTAATGCACAATGAAGATATCAAACATATCAGCATTCCTTATACTGATGCGCAAATATTAGAGTTGGTAGGGGCTCGTGAATCACATCCTGAAGGTTTATTTTTTCCAGATACCTATTTTTTTAGCGAAGGCATGAGCGATATTGATGTGCTTAAACGCGCATATAAAGCTATGCAAACAAAGCTTAGTGAGGCATGGCATAGGCGAGAAAGTGGTTTGCCTTATAAGACTCCCTATGAAGCCTTAATTATGGCTTCTATTGTAGAAAAAGAAACGGGCAAAGCCAGCGAGAGACCCATGATTGCAGGGGTATTTATCAATCGTTTACGTATTGGCATGCGCTTGCAAACTGACCCAACGGTGATTTATGGCATGGGGCAAAGTTTTGATGGCAATATACGCCGTAAAGATTTACTGCAAGATACGCCATATAATACCTATACTCGTGAGGGACTGCCTCCTACGCCTATAGCCATGCCAGGATTGGCGGCTATAGAGGCAGCTTTGCACCCAGCCAAAACCAAAGCTTTGTATTTTGTTGGCAAGGGCGATGGCAGTCATGCTTTTTCAGCATCCCTCGCAGAACATAACCGCGCAGTGGCACAATATCAGCTAAAAAGAAAGTAAATAAATGCGAGGTAAATTTATCACGTTAGAGGGTATGGATGGCGCAGGTAAAAGCACCCATATTCCAGCTATTGAAGCGCTTTTAAAGCAACGTGGAGTGGAGGTGGTGAGTACACGTGAGCCAGGCGGCACAGCACTTGGCGAGTCACTTAGAACATTGCTATTACACGAGTCCATGCATCCAGAAACAGAAACACTACTCATGTTTGCAGCTAGACGAGAACATATTGCACAGGTAATTGAACCAGCATTAGCGAGAGGGGCTTTTGTCCTCTCTGATCGCTTTACAGATGCCACGTTTGCTTACCAATGTGGCGCCAAAGGCGTGTTAAGCCATAAAATTGAAACGATAGAACAGTGGGTTCAACAAGGCTTGCAACCAGATTTAACTTTATTATTTGATGTGCCAGTTGAAGTAAGTGTGCAACGCTTAGCATCGGCACGTAGCCCAGATAAGTTTGAACGTGAAGGGTCTGAATTCTTTAAAAAAATAAGAAATGCCTACTTGCAACGCGCTCAAGCTTCACCACAACGTTTTGTCGTCATTAACAGTCATCAGGCCATAGAAAAAGTTAGTAAAGAGGTTGAGAAAGCAATTTCAACCATATGATTTTATGAGTATTTATCCATGGCAATATGAGGTATGGCAACGCTTGATGCTACAACGTGCGCGTATGCATCATGCCTTACTTTTACAAGGTAGGACAGGCCTAGGCAAGCATGCATTTGCGTTACATTTAGCGCAATCGATGTTATGTCACCAGCCAGATACTGAAGGCCATTTCTGTGGACAATGCATAAGTTGTAACTGGTTTGCACAAAATACACATCCTGATTTTTTTGTCATTACCCCAGAATCAGAAGTTGAGACTGAAGAAGCGGAAGCAACCTCGGAAGTTAGTAGTAAAAAAACCAAGAAGTCTCAGCAGATTACTGTTGAACAAATTCGCGCTTTGGCTTCAAAAATAGAACTGAGCGGTCATGTTGAGGCAGGTAAACGGGTGGTGCTGATAACGCCTGCTGAAACCTTAAATATGGTATCAGCCAATGCCTTACTAAAAATATTAGAAGAGCCCCCGCAGAATCTGTTTTTCTTAATGGTCTGCCATCAACCGCAGCGTTTGCTGCCAACCATATTAAGCCGTTGTCAAAAGCTTGAAATGCCTTCACCTGATACAGAAACAGCTTTAGCTTGGCTTAAGCAGTCTGGCTTGCACTCACCTGAGCAAGCGTTACACTATGCTGGCGGCTCACCTTTGCTCGCTTTAAATAGCACAGATGAGCAATTACAATTAACCTCGCAAGCCATTAAACAATTGACCTTAGGCGCTCGTATGGATATTTTTGCACTGCCAAGCCAGTTATTGGCAAAGGGGATTGAGCATGCCATGCAAAATGCGGTGCAGTTGCTGCAAAAGTGGCTATATGATTTAGCCTTGATGAAATTAGTTGGAGAAGTTAGATATCACGTTGCGCAATATAGCGCGCTACAGGGATTGGCAAAGCAAGTTGACTTGCATTTACTCATGCAATTTCAGCGTAAATTGGAAGAAGCAAAAAAGTCTGCATCGCACCCGCTTAATAATGAGTTGCAACTTGAGAACTTATTAGTACAATATACGCAATTGTTTACAAAATAAGCAAATACATCAAAGAAAATAGGCTTAACGTTATGGCAGAAAATACCAATACAGCAAAAGAATCGGCAACGTCTGTTTCTAAACCTGGTGTGTTGTCGCTTGCGATTAAAGAAAAAGCGGCTTTATACGCTGCTTATATGCCCTACGTTAAAGGCGGTGGTTTATTTATCCCTACTAATAAGCCGTTTAAAATTGGCGATGAGGTCTTTATGTTGCTTAGTTTAGTGGATGACCCCTTGAAACTAAAAGTGGTAGGTAACGTCGTGTGGATTACGCCAGTAACACAAGGCAATCGTCCACAAGGGATAGGTGTGCAATTTAACGAAAAAGATGGTGGCTTAGAGGCAAAAAATAAGATTGAAGCGCTATTGGGTGGGGCATTAAAATCTGGTCGTCCTACACATACCATGTAATTACAATCTCAGATTTATTTAGCTTTCTCTCTTTTAGTATGTTAGTAGACTCTCATTGTCATCTTAATTTTCCCGAGCTGTTGTCAAATATAGATGCGCTTAGGCAAAATATGCTAGAACATCAAGTTGGGCATGCACTTTGCGTATCAGTCACCTTAAAAGACTTTCCTCAAGTATTAGCGGTAGCAGAACAATACGATAACTTTTATGCTTCGGTTGGCGTGCATCCCGATTATGAAGATGAGCCAGCTTTTACAGTTGATGAGTTAGTTCAACTTGCACAACATCCTAAAGTGATTGCAATAGGCGAAACAGGCTTAGATTATTTTAGATTAACAGGCGATTTAACATGGCAACGTGAGCGTTTCCGTACCCATATACGCGCTGCCATCTTAGCCAATAAGCCACTCATTATTCATACTCGCGCCGCAGCTGCCGATACTATAAAAATTATGCAAGAAGAGGGCGCGCAACAAGTGGGTGGTGTGATGCATTGTTTCACAGAAAGTCTAGAAGTCGCACAACAGGCTATCGCGCTAGGGTTTTATATTTCATTTTCAGGAATCGTTACCTTTAAAAATGCGCAAGCACTTAAAGAAGTAGCACAAGCTATTCCACTCAATAGAATATTAGTAGAAACAGACTCACCCTATTTAGCCCCTATGCCGTATAGAGGTAAGCTCAATCAGCCTGCCTATGTTAAATTTGTCGCAGAAGAAATAGCACGTTTAAGACAAGTAGACTTTTCTGTCGTAGCGCAAGCAACCACAGAAAATTTTTTCAATTTGTTTACTAATCCAAGGGCACAAACGTTATAGTCAAACTAGACATGAACAAAGTGATATAAACCGTGTCTGATGAGAATATGACTTTGCTATGAAAAATGCGATAATGCTAAGTTGAATGTTGATACAAATTAGGAACACTATGAGATTAAATAAACAATGGTTTAACGCACTTGCAGTAATTGCCACTATATCAATAACATTGGCTTTACCTGCACAAGTGCAGGCTGCTGAAAAAGCCCAAAAAGCTACGAGCGCTAAAACAAAAACCTATACTGAAACCGAGTTTTTAAACAAGTTTAGTGGAAAGTCGCGCAAGGCTTTTGTAGAAGCACTGGGTAACCCAGTAAAAAAAGAACAATCAGTAAAACCTGCAGGCGCAAATACCATGTTAGCGGGAGTGGCTAAAGGTGAAGATACGACTAAACCAGTGAACGTGGAAATGTGGTACTACAAAGGCGTAGTGCGTTACGATGCAAAAAACACCTACAATAAAACGGAAATTACCTTTGTGAACGACCGTTGTATGAACATTACATTTTTTAATTCGAACTAACTCTAGCTATTGATAAGCTAGCGTAGCCCCATCTGTTTTGCTTTTCGATACACCGTAGCGCGGCTAATACCTAAGTGTGTTGCCGCAGCTGCCATATTGCCTTTAAATTGATTTAACGCCTGCTGTATTAGTGCTTTTTGGCTACTTGCCATGTCAGTCATTTGAATATTATGGATTCCTGTTCCGTCAGTTTTGGGTAGCTGGTTAGTCATCTCTTCAATAAAGTCTTCTGGTAAGTGAGCAAGTAGCAATTCATTGTCTTGCATAAAAATAGTCGCGGCTTTAAGTACATTATGTAATTGCCTAATATTGCCTTGCCACGGGTGTTGATGCATCAGTTCAAGCACTTGAGGGTGAATAGTGACATGTTGATAGCCAAAGCTATTGCTTAAAATGGTTTGTATCAGCACGTTTAAGTCGGTGCGTTGACGTAGAGGTGGCAAACTTAAACGAATACCATTTAAACGATAATATAAATCTTCTCGAAACAGGCCCTTTGCCACAAGTTCTTTTAAGCGGTTATTAGTGGCAGAAATGACAGCAATATCCACTTGTATCGTTTTATTACTGCCAAGCGGAGCAATTTCACGCTCTTGTATCACCCTTAATAGTCTAGCTTGCAAATTTAAGGGCATTTCACCAATTTCATCTAAAAACAAAGTGCCGCCCTGAGCTTGTTGAATACGGCCAATTGCGCCACGGCGTCTAGCACCTGTAAACGCTCCTTCTTCATGACCAAACAATTCTGATTCAATTAAGCCTTCAGGAATTGCAGCACAGTTAATAGCAACAAAAGCGCCTTGCTTTCTAGGTCCTGATTGATGAATCGCTTTAGCCAGCATTTCTTTGCCTGTGCCTGTTTCACCTTCAATTAAGATGGCCACATCATGCTGCGCTACCAGTTTCGCCTTTTCGATAGTGAGTTGCATATTGGCATCACCAGTATTAAGCAAATCAAGTGGGGAGGGGGTTGAAGCGTCCGAACTCTTAGCATTTGTATACTGTTCTTTTGATGCTTGTGGCTTAGAAACAATCGATTGGTGAGCTCTGTCAATTTTGGTGTAGAGGCGTAAGCCATTTGGGGTATTAATTACTGTATAGTTTAATGCAAGCTGCGCTTTCGCTTTTTCTAAAAAGCGCGGCATAGATAAACCAAAAATATCTTCAAAGGCTTTACCTATATGATGTTTGCTGTCTAGCCCTAATTGAAAAAGTGCGCTTTTGCTGGCTGCTAGTAATAAGCCATCGTTAGAAAAAACGACAATACCTTCCCAAAGCGTACCTATAAATTCTGGCCTAGTATGAAATCTAATAATAATATCTTGTGAAAATTGCGCATTAAATAATTTATTTTCAATCACTTGCGCAGACATTTTAACAAGTGACATGGTATGTTCATAAGGCTGCCTGTGGTCACCTGAAAGATCTAACACACCAATAGTATTGCCAAGTGGATCTTGTATGGGTGCTGCAGAGCAGTTAAGAAACGCATTACTTTCAAAATAATGTTGTGCGCCCATCACAAATACTGGGCTATTTTCTACTAAAGCCGTACCAATTGCATTTGTACCAGTAATTTCCTCACGCCAAGATACGCCAGGCTGTAATGCCACACGCTCGGCTTTGTTCATAAAATCGGGGTCGCCTAAGGCGCTCAATATAGTACCGTAAGCATCACTCAATATCACCATGCTTTGCGTACCCGCAATGTGGGCGTAAAGATTTTCCATTTCTAGTTGCGATTGGTGGATTAGATTGGCGTTTTTTTCTTTAAGCTCATTAAGTAATGTGTTTGTTGCAAGGTCAAGTTCAGGCTTCACATCCACTGATAAGCCAAACTGCATGCATCTTTCCCATGAACGATGAATTGGCTCAGGTAGTTTTGTTTCTTTGTTTGATGAAGCTAATAATTGCTTGCGTTCATTAAATAACGCTTGATATGTTAAATCTGGTGAGTTTTTCATTTTAATAATCTCATATTATCATTTTGAATGATTCAATTTGAAACATGAGACAAGTATAAAACATATATCAATAAAATATGTATTAAAATTCATCATCTAACCATGGATTTTAAATAGGCATGGTATCTGCTTTAATGTTATAGCCGTGTAACAAATTTTTTCTATTTGTTATTTTATATAAGTTAACAAAACATAAATGATGATTTGAGGAGCGCAGGATGAGTGTAGAAATTTTAAAAAAACTTGGTGTTAAGATTCCCTATAAAGCTAAGTATGACAATTTCATTGGTGGTAAGTGGGTTGCACCAGTTAAAGGTGAATATTTTGATGTGATTACACCGCTTACAGGCTTACCATACACCAAGGCGGCTCGTTCAAGTGCAGAAGATGTAGAGTTGGCCTTAGATGCTGCGCATGCTGCAGCGACTAAATGGGGTAAAACTTCCTACACTGAACGTTCAAATTTATTGCTTAAAATCGCCGATCGCATTGAACAAAATTTAGAGTTAATAGCCACTGCAGACACCATAGATAACGGCAAGCCTATTCGTGAAACTGTCAATGCGGATATTCCATTAACAATTGACCATTTCCGTTATTTTGCAAGCGCAATTCGCTCGCAAGAAGGCTCTATTTGCGAGATTGATGATGATACTGTTGCCTATCACTTCCATGAGCCACTAGGTGTTGTTGGGCAAATTATTCCTTGGAATTTCCCAATTTTAATGGCCGCTTGGAAATTAGCTCCAGCTTTGGCAGCAGGTAATTGTGTGGTATTGAAACCAGCTGAGTTTACGCCTATTAGTATTATGGTGATGATGGAAACTATCGCAGACTTGTTACCACCTGGTGTGGTTAATATTGTGAATGGTTATGGTCGTGAAGTAGGGGCGCCATTAGCAAATAGCAGACGCATTGCGAAAATTGGATTTACAGGCTCGACCGCTACAGGCCGTGCAATTGCTACCGCAGCAGCAAACAACCTAATTCCAGCAACACTTGAATTAGGTGGTAAATCACCAAACATCTTCTTTGCAGATATTATGTCAGCCGATGATGATTTCTTAGACAAAGCAGTGGAAGGTTTAGTGCTGTTTGCATTTAACCAAGGTGAAGTATGTACTTGTCCTTCACGCGCACTCATTCAAGAATCTATTTATGATAAATTTATGGAACGTGTGATGCCACGTGTTGCTGCCATTAAACAAGGTAACCCCTTAGATCATAGCACCATGATTGGCGCACAGGCTTCGCAAGACCAACTCAACAAAATCATGAATTACATTGATATTGGTAAACAAGAGGGCGCTCAAGTACTGATTGGCGGTGAGCGTAATGTAATGACCGGTGACTTTGCGGACGGCTACTACGTAAAACCGACGTTGTTAAAAGGTCATAACAAAATGCGTGTTTTCCAAGAAGAAATTTTTGGTCCAGTGCTTGCTGTAACAACCTTTAAAGATGAAGCTGATGCACTAGCAATTGCTAATGACACCATTTTCGGCTTGGGTGCAGGTGTATGGAGTCGCAACGGAACAACTGCTTACAGAATGGGACGCGGAATAAAAGCAGGGCGCGTATGGACTAACTGCTACCATGCCTATCCTGCACATGCTGCATTTGGTGGCTATAAAGAGTCAGGTATTGGCCGTGAAAACCACAAAATGATGTTAGATCATTACCAGCAAACTAAAAACTTGTTAGTCAGCTATAATCCTAAAAAATTGGGCTTCTTCTAATAATATATTTTAGTATATGTTAATTCATATGTAACACATTAAAGAGGCGAGTTTTCGCCTCTTTTTTTAATTACTAGAGAGATAATCATGATTGGACGAGTTTCAGCAACACCATCAGCCATTGCGCTAATTAAAAAATTGCAGGCTCAGTATGGTGATATCATTTTTTATCAATCAGGCGGCTGCTGTGAAGGAAGTGGACCTATGTGTATGCCTGCCAATGAATTCAAAACTACACCTTCAGATGTTAAGTTGGGTGTCATTGAAGGCGCTATTTATTATATGGGTCATAGTCATTATCAATTTTGCGTCAATACACACACGATACTAGATGCTGTTCCAGGTTCTAGCGGCTCATTTTCAATCGATTGTGGCTCGGGCTTTGCGTTTATTACTAGCGCACGTTTATATACGGATGAAGAGCTTGCTGTGCTACCACCTGCAGAAGTGGTAGGGTTATAACTTATTGATAATGCTTTAATTTTTATAATTATCTAAATTATTAACTTCGTATAATGTATATTATGTTAAATAATAGCTATATTAATTATCCCGCTAAAGATTGCGGGATAATTAAGACACTACTTCTTTTTACTTTGTAGGTCTTGAATAATCTTTGCAGCCCATTCCTTACCACCTAATCCAAAAGCAATAGCCAATGATAAGAAAATTGCGCCGAATATAATAATAAATAGCGCTGTTAGTAACTGTGTACCAATTTCAAGTTGTTCTAAGGCTACAAACAAAGCAAAGATTTGAATACCATATTCTGCCGAAGTGCTTATCGCTAATGCCCCATCGAATTTGATGCCGTGTAACCAAGCAAATACAAGCCTATTGATGAAACGTGCTAATAAGGTACCAAAAATCATGACTAGTATTGCAATAATGATTTTAGGTAAATATGCAGCAAGTTTATGTAACATGCCAGCCACCTCAGATAGACCGAGTGTATTAGCACCAGTAATTACAAATAATAGAATGACTAACCAATATACAACTTTAGAAATAATGCCGCTGAGCGTTAAATCAAATTCACTATGCTCTAAAAAAGCTTCCAGGCCAGAACGTTCTGCAAACTTATCAAACTGCGCAATCTCTAAAACGCGTTTTACACCAACACACACGAGCCTAGCGCAAATCCAACCAAAAAAAAGAATAACGATTACAAAGAGTAATTTAGGAAAAAAATTAGCAATTTGCATCCAAAACTCATTCATTGATCCAACAAAAATATCGATTTGACTACCCATAAGAAGCTCCAGAATTGATGTATGTTATGCTTTCAATTCTGGACTAGTTTGTAATACATAGCAAATTAATTAGCTTTCTATTTTAACTTTTTACATACAATATAATCTGTAACTTATTGTTTAAAATATTTATTGTTAATTAAATAATCCAGACTTATTTTTCCAGCGCCTTTAAATAGTAAAGGTAAAAACATCACAATATAAAGCACAGGTAGCTTGTAATTACCTAAACCGTCCTCTTGCTCATCTATAATTCGATAGCCTGTTAAAAGCTCGGTTAAACTATGCCATTCAGCTGGCCAGTGCACAGCAGCAATTGCAACGATAGTTAATATAATTAATGAAATTGAAAAGAAACGCGTTGCTAGCCCTAGCACTAAAGCAACCGCACCAACAAGCTCAAAGCCGGTAGCCATATGCCAACTCACGCTTGCTGGCAATAAATTGAATGGAAATGGGAAAGTAATATCTGTAAACCAATTAACTCCTGTGAGCTTTTGGTACCCTGCCTCACCAAACTCCCAAGCCAGAATAATTCTTAACACTAATGGCGGGATAGTATCGCCTAATTGATTGAGTAAATTTTTAACTTTAAAGTAATGCATGAAAATGGTTGGCATGTCTTGCTCCCTTGTTATGTGTTGTATGACTTAGTCTTTTATCTGGATAAAACCTTACAAATCTCCAATCATTTATTAAGCATTTCGTTGATAATAGTTAAAACCCCTTATAGCGAATAGTATGCATAGTACTGAGGCATAAATAAGTGGCTCAGTTAGATCTTTTTTAACCAACCATAAAAAGTGCACAACTCCCAGTATTGCAATGACATAACTTAACTTGTGTAGGGTTTTCCATTTTTGTTTAAGGACTTTAATCATACGTTGATTAGAGGTTGCCGCTAATGGAATGCTTAATAAAAATGCACTAAAACCCACCAGTACATATGGATGCTTGATAATATCTTTGGTAATTTCTTGCCAATCAAAACTATAATCAAGCCACAAATAAATACAAATATGCAAACAAGCATAGAAAAACATAAACAAGCCAAACATGCGCCTGAATTGTACTGGCCATGCCAGACCCGCCAGAAGTTTCAGCGGTGTAATAGTTAAAGTGATAAGCAGCATGACTAATGCCCAAGTGCCTGTTGAGCGCTCTATAAACTCAATAGGATTCGCTCCTAATGCATCAGTAAAAGTTAGATACACCAACCTAAATAAGGGAATGAGGGCTAAAAAAAAGAGGCCAACCTTAATCTGTTGGATTTGATGTTGCTTAGGTAGCCACATATTAAAAGTTTTTGCGTAAATCTAAGCCTGCGTAAAGCTGCCCTACTTCATCCGCATAGCCATTAAACATTTTGGTTTTTATTCTTGGAGAGAACAAACCGCTACCAATCCGTCTTTCAGACGATTGCGTCCAGCGTGGATGATCTACTTCTGGATTTACATTGGCGTAGAACCCATATTCAGAAGGTCCTGCAATCATCCATGAGGTTTTTGGCATTTTGTCGGTAAATCTAATTTTAACAATCGATTTAGCGCCCTTAAATCCGTACTTCCATGGCACTACTAAGCGCATTGGTGCGCCATTTTGGTTTGGTAGCAACTCTCCATACAAACCTACTGCCATGAGGGTCAACGGGTGCATGGCTTCATCCATACGCAAGCCCTCAGTGTAAGGCCAATCCAGCACAGGAATATTTACGCCAGACATCGTTGCTTTATCTGCGGCAGAAATAAACTCAATATATTTTGCATTGCCTGTTGGTTCAGCATATTGAATGAGCTTTGCCAATGGCAAACCTACCCACGGAATCACCATCGACCAGCCTTCGACGCACCGCATTCTATAGATGCGCTCTTCTAGAGGTGCAATTTTAAAAATATCTTCAATGTTGATTTGTTTAGGCTTTTTAACCGCGCCCTCAATGCTAATACTCCATGGACGAGGTTTAAATAAGTGGGATTGTTTGGCAGGCTCATCTTTGCTGGTGCCAAATTCATAGAAGTTATTATAGGTGGTAACATCTTCGTAACTGGTGAGTTTCTCGCCAGTGCCAAAGCTGGTTTTAACAACACCTGCAATCTTTTGTCTATTTGCGGCGTTCGCTTCTGGTATGAGTAAATTAGCACCACCAAAAACACTAGCCATGGCACCAAAACCTGCAGCTTTTAGAATTTCACGGCGATTTTCAAAAACAGATTGTGGTGTTATCTCTGAAGGAGTAATGTCTGATGGTTTCTTAATAAGCATGTGTATCCTTAAATTTGCCTTAATGTAGACATTAGTCGCCAATACATGACGAGCCTTACAAATACTTAAGTCATTTTTTTAAATTATTGTTGTAAGGCTTGTAATAGATCCTCAGCTTTAATTTTTTCTGCCAATAATTTGCTTTGCTTTTGAAATTCTTCAGCTGCTTTTGTATCGCCCATAGTTTGTTTCAAGCGCATTAAATAGAGATTAGACTTGGCTTCATAATAAGCGTTTTCATACTCTTTACTTAACTTTAGCAGTTGATTTAAGGTGTTTTCCGCCTGCAGATAACTTTTGCTTTGTGTATATAGTTTTCCAAGCGTTAACATGCCATCTGCATAGCGTTCCATTTCACCGGTTGCTTCGTTTTTTTGATTCGCCTTAATATAAAACTCGATGGCTTTATCTTGATCATTGAGGGCCTCATAAGCATTGGCAATTCTCTCTAAGTTGTCTGCGTGCTCATTGTCATTCAGTGCTAATTTATCACCCGCTTTAAATAAAATTAACGCTTCGGTGGGGTTGTTCATCAACATAAAGGTATCACCTATTTTATTCATGGCAACGCGCTCAAATCGTTTATTTCGATGTTGCTGACTTAACTTTAATGTTTCATTAAAACTTGCCATAGCTTGCTCATATTGCCGCGCATTTTTATGCACATCGCCAATAAATGTATGCCCTGCCATTTGCTCTTCTGGTGATATAGCTAAAGTTTGTGATTGCTTAAAAGTAGCTAAAGCATCCTCAGTATTACCAGTTTCCTTGAGTGCCTTACCTTTGCAAATATAGGCGGAGCGGTCGCTTTTATTTTTGTTAATCAGAGTATTAGCCATATTGAGTGCGGTTGCATACTCCCCTGCTTTGACTGCATTTAGGCAAGATAAAGCATCGTCGGCCTGCGCATAACAACCCATGCTTAACAAACATGACAAAATTAACAAATGTTTGGCGGTGATATTTTTAAGACAATTAATCAAGGTACTGTATCCAATCATGATGAACATCTGCAATTGCTAAAAAACTAGGATTTAACAAACTTTCTTTTGTATTGTAAGCCAATACATGACCTGCACAATCGATGATTGTGCCACCTGCTTCATTTAACACACAATGCGCGGCTGCAGTATCCCATTCTGAAGTTGGACCTAAGCGAGGATAAATATCAGCAACGCCTTCTGCCACAAGACACATTTTAAGAGAACTGCCCATTGAGATAATACTTGGCTCAGAAAGTTTCAAGGTCACCTGTTGAAAAAATGCTTGTGTACGGGCGCATGCATGAGAGCGACTTCCAGCTATGCTTAACTTGCTAGTGTTTAAAGCATTAACGTGAATGCCATGTGTGGGTTGCTGCGCGACTTGTTTAAACGCCCCTTGTTGGTAAGATGCAAAGTATAAAACATCCAAAGCAGGCGCATAGACTACGCCCATAATGGGGCTGTGTTGGTGAATAAGGGCGATATTGACAGTAAATTCACCATTGCGTTTTACAAACTCTTTTGTACCATCAAGTGGATCAACTAGCCAATAGGTTTGCCATTGCTGTCTAGTAGCAAAGCCTGTACTGGCTGATTCTTCGGACAACACAGGGAATTGTGGCATTAGTGCGGTTAAGCCATGCTCTATGATGTGATGGGCGGCTAAATCTGCCTGAGTGAGTGGGCTTTGGTCAGATTTTGTTGCCACGTCAAAGTCTGTGGCATATACCTGCATGATAGCCTCACCCGCTTGCTTAGCAATCGCAATCACATGAGTTAATAGGGTTGCCGCTTGTTGAGGGGCATCCATCATGCCAGCATCGCTAGTAATGCGGTTTCATCAATGATTGTAACGCCAAGCGACTGGGCTTTTTCTAACTTGCTACCTGCGTCAGTGCCTACCACCACAAAATCCGTTTTTTTGGATACACTGCCACTTACTTTACCGCCTGCTTGTTCAATCATGGCTTTGGCATCTTCACGTGAAAGTGTTGGTAGAGTACCAGTAAGAACAAAGGTTTTATTAGATAAAGCGCCACTTATATGCTGCTGTCCTGCTGACTCCTGCCAGTTGAGGCCAGCATCACGTAGTTTTTGTATGACTTCACGGTTATGAGTTTCATTAAAAAACTGCAAGATAGACTCAGCCACAATAGGCCCAACATCTGGCACTTGTAATAATGTTTCTAAATCAGCCTGCATCAATGCACTTAAATTACCAAAATGGCGAGCTAAATCTTTGCCAGTAGTTTCCCCTACATTACGGATACCCAAGGCATAAATAAAGCGCGCTAATGTGGTTTGTTTGCTAGTTTCTAGCGCATCAAGTAGGTTTTGTGCTGATTTCTCAGCCATGCGCTCTAAATTGGCTAAATCGTTTAAAGTTAAATGATAAATATCTGCCAGGGTATGCACTAAGCCTGCATCCACCAATTGCTCAACTAATTTATCGCCTAGGCCTTCAATATCAATAGCACGGCGCGAGGCAAAATGCAAAATAGCCTGCTTACGCTGCGCTGAGCAAAATAAACCACCCGTGCATCGTGCAACCGCCTCATCTGCTTGCTTAATCACATGTGAACCACACACAGGGCAAGCATGTTGAATGGCAGTTAAAATATGGTAAGGTTGCGTATTGGCTGGCCTGAGATGCAATGCTACCGATACCACTTCCGGAATAACATCCCCTGCCCTACGCACACTGACCGTGTCGCCCACACGCACATCTTTGCGGTCAATTTCATCTTGATTATGCAAGGTGGCATTGGTGACTGTAACACCACCCACAAACACGGGTTTTAACCTTGCAACAGGAGTAATGGCGCCTGTACGCCCCACTTGTACATCAATCGCCTCAACAATAGTCAGCGCTTCTTGTGCTGGAAATTTATGAGCTACAGCCCAACGCGGTGCCCGTGAAACAAAGCCTAGTTCATTTTGTTGGGAGATTGCATTCACTTTATATACTACGCCATCAATATCAAATGGGAGCTGTTCGCGTGCTTTGCCAATTCGCGCGTAATATTGCATCAAGCCCTCAACCCCTAACACGGTTGCACGCAGTTCAGACACAGGTAACTGTAATCCAGATAAATAATGCATTGCACTGGCATGCGTAGCTTGGTGTGGTACGCCTTCATTAGCACCTAGACCATAGGCAAAAAAGCTTAAAGGGCGAGTTTTGGTAATATTAGGATCGAGCTGTCGTAAGCTGCCTGCAGCAGCATTTCTAGGGTTAGCAAACAGCTTTTCTCCACGCGCCATTTGTGCTTGATTAAGCTTTTCAAAATCTTGCTTAAACATAAGCACTTCACCACGTACTTCTAAAAGTTTGGGAGGGTTATCTGTCATAATGCGCATGGGAATGCTACGAATGGTTTTTAAATTAAGCGTAACATCCTCGCCAGTATAGCCATCACCGCGGGTAGCCCCTTGTACAAATATTCCGTTTTCATAAGTTAAGGTGATAGCAAGACCATCAAACTTAGGCTCTACGGCATATTCCACCATGCTAATTCCCAAGCCTTCACGAATACGTTTATCAAAGGCTTCAACTTCACTCATTTCAAATGCATTGTTGAGTGAAAGCATGGCTTGTCGATGCGTTACACTGCTAAAGCTTTCAAGTGCTGTGCCGCCCACACGTTGAGTGGGCGAATCAGGAGTGATAAGCTCTGGATATTGTTGCTCTAAGGCTTGCAATGCTCTAAAGCATTGGTCATATTCACTATCTGGGACAACAGGCGCATCAAGCACATAATAATGATAATCATACTGCCTTATTTGAGCTTTAAGCGCCTCAAGGCTGCTGATAATGGATTCATCTGCCATGACAGATTATAAAAACAAACGTAAGGCGGTTTCACTGCCAGGTTCAATGCCTCTTGCGAGCATTTTGCCGTGGATTAATTTTAGTTGCTGGCGTACTTTTTCAACTTGCACCTCACCCACAGGTTTTTGATGGTCATCCACCAAAACCGCCGCTAAACTTGACTCCATTTGTTTGGCGGCCAATACCATTTGGTTAAATACCTCAATGCAATTTTTAACGCGTGGGATATCTAGTTGAAATGAAACGCCACTTACTAATGATGCGCGCAAGCTATCCAACACAAACGGTGAACCGTCTTTATTCACCATGCAATACAGCCGCTGACCAGCATCGTCATTCATGGCAAATGCGCCATCAGACTCTAATTTTAAGCCACTCGCTTCTGCTAAGCCGCGTAACTTGGTGCCAGTAAATGGCCCATTCGCGCCTTGAATAATATGAAAACCTACGAGTTTGTCTACGTCGATACAAAACTGGTCAAGTTCGCTAGCAATTCGCCATGGGTCACCCACGGTTAGCCATTCAATATGGGCAGCTAGTTTACTACCCAGTTTATCCACTTCATATTGAAAACGAGTTAAGGTGGTTTTTGAAATATAGCCAGCACGGTCTGCTAATTGAATGCTACACACCACTTTTTGCGTTTCTTCATAAGTTGATGTGTTAGCCTTAACTGCCAGCCATGCAGATGAAGGTAACATTGCAAACACTCCTTGATGTTTATCTAAGTCGTGTGTGCCTTTAATAAAGTCTTGCAACAAACTAATGTTTACAGATTTGGGTAAATGTAATACGGCTACAAAATCTATTTGTGTATCAATCTCTTTGGGGAAAGAGGTTATTTGAAGCGGCATTTCTTTAGGCGTCTGGGTGTCGATTATAAAACTGTCTTTATTATTTTCATTAGATAAATCAACAGGCTGTTTCTCATCATCTAGCGGTGCAACATCCATCTCGACAAATGAAACTGTTGATGGCGTTTCATTCAACATATCAGATGTAGCCATTGAAAGAGGCGCTAATTCATTGGTATCGACAATATCTTCACCTATGTTTTCTATCTCAAGCGTGTGCGTAGCTTCCTCTACAATCGCTTGATCAAGATCGAGTTCATGTTCAACCTTAGCATTATTAGTGCTAAGTACTGCATTGCTTATATCTAGTTGCACTTGCTCATCGGCTAGTGCTGTAGGTTTTAATGGGGTGGCTATGCCAATATCTTCAAAATCATCTTTTGGCGTAGCTTTAAATGGCGTTGCTTCATTATGTGAAGTGTTGTTGTTATTCTCAAACTCAGCAGGCATCACACGTTTGCTTAGTGGTGAAACGTCATCCATCAGCACATCATTTTCAAGTTGTGAAAATCTTGCTTCTGCTTCGCGTCTATAGGCTCTTTCTTGCCACCAGTTATAGGTCACCACGGCAACAATCACCAAGATGCCTAACACCACTAAACCTAAATATAAATCTGACATATTGTATAAACTCTATAATAATATTTTTAAGCTACAGCCACATCTTGCATGCGTAATGCAGCCTCAATGTCAACTTCAACGATGCGAGAGACGCCAGATTCCTGCATGGTAACACCAATTAGTTGCTGCGCCATTTCCATGGTTATTTTATTATGACTGACAAATAAAAACTGCGTTTTTTCTGACATTTTTCTCACCATGCTACAAAATCGTTCAGTATTGCTGTCATCCAAAGGTGCATCAACCTCATCCATAAGGCAAAATGGTGCGGGATTAAGCCTAAATAGTGCAAAAACAAGGGCTAATGCCGTTAATGCTTTTTCGCCGCCAGATAGTAAATGAATGGTGCTGTTTTTCTTGCCAGGTGGTTGCGCAAATACTTGCATGCCATTATCTAAAATTTCATCACCCAATAACTCCAAGCGCGCCTGTCCGCCACCAAATAATACTGAAAATAGCTCACCAAAATGGAGGTTGGTTTCATCAAAGGTTTGCTGTAGGCGGCTTCGCGTTTCCTTATCAATCTTTCTAATCGCTTCATCTAACGTGGCAATTGCTTGCTCTAAGTCCAACGCTTGACTGTCCAGATATTGCTTACGTTCACGCTCTGCGGCAAGCTCTTGAATTGCCGCTAAATTAACAGCACCCAAAGCTTCAACATTTTGTTGAATAGTCGCTACTTTTTGTTCATATTCTAAGGCTTTACCTATTGCGCCAATGCTTTCTAGTAACTTGGCTTCATCATTTGCATCCTTGAATAAACCAGTAGCAACAAGAGATTGACTACACTGCTCAAAATGTAAACGTGCTTGTTGCTCAGCCAGCCTTGCTTGTTCTAATTTATCTCGTAATGGATGCATTACCTGCTCTGCCTGCATACGATTTCGTTCTTCTTGCTGAAGTTGTTGCTCAGCCTCACTCATTGCTTCACGCGCTTTAACCAATGCGGCTTCCATCGATTGTTTGTGATTTAAAGCATTTTCTAAGTTAGCTTTTAAACCCTCCATTTTGGCTGCCGCTAACATTTCCTCATGCTCAGCCTTACGTATACTTAATGCAGATTTTTCTTCACTATTAACATTAATTTTATTATTTAATTCATTGATATTATTTGATATTAATTTTAAATTAAACTGCATTTCTTGCGCATAACGGTCTGCTGATTGCAAACTGTTTCTGGCCTCGTTAAGCGTTTTTTCTGCCCCTTGCCTTGTTTCATGCAAAGTTTGTAAAGATTGTTTTACGCTTTCTAATGAGGTATTTAAATGATTAATGTCTGTTTGTTTTTGATTTTTTTCATGTTCCAGCTGTTGGCTGCGCTCTCGCATCAATGCTTGCTCTTTTTGAATCGCCAATTGCCTATCAATCACATGCTGACGTTGTTGCTCTAAACTTTGAATTTCTAAACTTAAGCGGTGTTGCTGTTGTGTCTGCTGTGTGAGCTGTTGCTGTTGTGCTTGAATTTGCGCTTTTAGCTCTAAAATACTATTTTCTGCTGCTTGTGTTGCCTGTTGTTGTGCTATTAACGCCCGTTTTAAATCTGGCAATTGCGCATCTAGCGTTGCCAATTCACGTTGCCTATCTAATATGCCATGCAATTGACTATTAGCCGCATACATGACGACACTGTATTGCGTATAGATATCGCCTTCTGGTGTCACAATGGCTTCGCCAGCTTTTAACTGCAGGCGCTTTTGTAAGGCAACTTCTGCATTATCTGCCACATAAACGCCTGATAGCCAATCTTCTAATACTGCTTGCAACTCTGGCGCTGTTGTATTGAGCTTTGCCATTAAGCTTTCAGCAGGTTGTGTTTGTACAGGTTTTCTGGTTGTTATTTCACATAAAGCCACGAGCGCAGGAGGTCGTGTTGCGGAAACATTAACTAGCTCTGCAATCACCGCATTTAAGCGCTCACCTAATATCGCTTCAAGTGCAATACCCCAGCCGTTTTCAACACCAACTTTTTGCCATAAACGTGATTTACCATCTAACTTTTCAGCACTTAACCATGCATCTAGTTTAGATGACTGCCCCAGTGCTTGCTGAAGTTTATTGAGTGAAAATATTTGCGCTTCAACTTGACTAAGTTGACGTTCATGCTGAGTTTGCGCTTCTCTAAATACTTTTACTTGCTCAACGCGTGTTTGCTCTTGTTGACGCAAACTTTCAAGTGACCGTGATATTTGGTTGTTGTTTTCTTGTAATTCTGCCAACAATTGCTGCTTTTGGACTAAGCTTGTTTGCTCTGGTAACTTTAGACCTAAACGTTCTTGTTCTAATCTTTGTAAACGATTACTCAGCTCTTGTAGGTTTTGACTAAGATGACTAACAGAGTTTGTTTCAACGCGTATACCTTGCTCAGATTGGCTAAGTGCTTGTTGTGCCTTGGCATAGGCTTGCTGACTTAATCGGTAATTTTGCTCTGCTTCTGGCATGCTTTGCTTTGCAGCTTCTAACCGTATATTGGCGTGCTCAGAGGCAATGATGGCTTCAGCTTGTTGTGCCATGGCACGTTGCATTTCATCTTGCAAACTAACGGCCTGTGAAATATTTCTTTCTTGCTGTTGATCAAGTTGTTGCAGTTGTTGTAGCAACCGTTCACGCGCGTCAGTAGTATGTTTAACTTGCTGTTCTAGATTAGAGACTTCGGCATTGGCTTGATAATATTGCGCTTGAGCGTTTTGCACTTGCTCGGTACTTGCAAAATGGGCTTGCCGTAAACGCTCTAAATTTGCTTCCGCTGACCGTAGCGCGGCCATTTGCGCTTCTAAATCATTGACTAGTTTTTCTACGCCTCGTTTAGTTTTATCCCAAGCAACACTGGCATCGCGTTTTTTAATCAGCCATAATTGCCCCTGCGCGAGCTTTAGCGCATCTTGCAATTGATGATACTGCTCGGCAATGACTGCTTGCGCATCTAAACGTACAATTTGCTTATCGATTTCTTGGCGAATATCTTCTACACGACTTAAATTATCTCGCGTATCACGCAAACGTAATTCAGTTTCTCTACGTCGTTCTTTGTACTTTGAGATGCCTGCCGCCTCTTCTAAAAAAATACGCAACTCTTCTGGTTTTGCCTCAATAATACGTGAGATAGTATTTTGACCAATAATGGCATAAGCACGGCTACCTAGACCTGTGCCTAAAAACAAATCCGCCACATCACGCCTACGCACCAAGGTGTTATTAATATAGTAGCTAGAGCCTTTATCACGTTCGATAATGCGTTTAACCGAGATTTCAGCATACTGCGACCATTCACCGCTGGCTCCACCTAAGCTGTTATCAAAAACGAGTTCAACGCTGGCGCGCGAAATTGGTTTGCGGTTGCCCGAGCCATTAAAAATGACGGCATCCATGGAATCGCCACGCATTTCTTTAGCGCTAGACTCACCAAGCACCCAGCGCACAGACTCCATTACGTTAGATTTGCCACAGCCATTAGGGCCAACGACACCAACGCGCTGACCGTGAATGTGCAAGGTGGTAGGATCTACAAAAGACTTAAAGCCTGCCAGTTTTAAATGAGTTAAGCGCACGAGTTTTTATTAGGTTTGATAGAGGAATAATGATATTGGTGTTAATCGTGTTGTCATAAACAGTATAATAACGGTTTTTAGCATTGCGCTCACTATGCGCTGACAAAATTATGACAACTGCACCATTAACAGCTTTGGGTAATAAACCCACAGCACAACCTAGCAAAACCCTTGAGGTGTTTGACAACCCTAAACCAGAGCGTGATTTTCATATCCATATGGAAATTCCTGAGTTTACATGCCTTTGTCCTAAAACTGGACAGCCAGATTTTGCAGTCATTATTCTGGATTATATTCCTGACCTACTTTGTGTCGAACTTAAAAGTTTAAAACTATATATGTGGTCGTTTAGAGATGAAGGTTGCTTTCATGAAGCGGTGACCAACCAGATTTTAGATGACTTAGTAGCGGCTACTCAGCCTAAATTTATGCGCGTTACAGCAAAATTTTATGTGCGAGGCGGCGTATTTACTAATGTTATTGCTGAACACAGAAAATCTGGATGGCAACCTCTGCCTCGCGTAGAGTTAAGTCAATTTGAGACACAATCCAATATGCGCGGCTAACGCATAGGTTTCAATTGCAACCGTTACATCAATTTTTGTGGGCAAATGCCACTTACATTTTTACTGGCAAATTACGCTCTAAACATGGCTACACCCCAATTAAAGGGCATGTGGTGCCTGTTGATTTTGCTTGCGTTGGCGTTGCCGCTGCTAATAATCCACAAGTTGATCAATACATCATTGAACAATTGCAGCTATTAGGGGTGCAACGCGTTCGTTTAGATTTTAGTTATGATGATTTTGATGGTAATCAAAGTCGATTATTAAGCGCCTTAATTCGTGCTGGGTTTAAACTGCATCTCCATTTGGTTCAACCATTTTCAGAAGCGCAGGCCATGGAAACCACAGCAGCGCAAACCAAATGGCAACAATTTATCACCCTAGTTTGTGAGCGTTATGGACCAAGCATTACCTTGCTAGAAATTGGCTCTACAATCAATCGTAAACGTTGGGCTGGCTATACTCTTAAAGGTTTTTTAAGTATGTGGGGGTTGGCTTATCCTATTATTAAAGCCTATCACATTACGCTTGCAGGCCCTAGCATTACAGACTTTGAGCCTCTCTATAACATTGGCCTATTAGCCATACTTAAAGCACGTCAACAACTGCCAGATGTACATACCGATAATTTATTTTCAGAGCGTTGCACAGAACCTGAACGTGATGATCATAAAATAATGGGGCATACACTGGCGCCCTATGGCGGCTTTAGATTAGTTAAAAAGGCTTATGTATTACAGGCTATTGGCGCTCATTATGGAGTGCCAGTCATGCATTCGCCGTCAGCTTTCTGGACATTACCAAGAATCGCCCGCTTGCTTCCAGACACGCTTGAAAAGCAAGCGGATTACCTAAGTCGCTATATGGTGCTTTGCGCAGCATCAGGTACGTTGCAAAGCGCAGCATGGGGACCATTAATATGCCACCGCGAAGGCTTAATTGATGATGGCATTACGCCCTACCCTGTACTTGAACGTATTACATATTACCAATCAGTCGGTGATGAACTTAATCAATATCAAATACGTCCAGCTTTTAAAGCGTATCAAGCGTTTATTCGATTGATTTCTGGGTTAATGTACCAGGGGCAACTAAATCATCACGATTTTCTAGAAGTACACTGTTTCTCAGGGGCTGATTTTCAGTTACATGTGATGTGGACAACTAACGGCAAGCTAGCCGCTTTAAATGACCTCTATACAACTCAGCAGCTTGCCAACGTAACGTATATAAATCGAGATGGGCAATTGCTCAACAGTGAGCCATCTGTTGTTACAGAGTCACCTTTATATATTCGTTTTAATCAGTCGCAAGCTATACCTCTTAAAGATGAGGCTGATATCATGCCCTCAGTGGCCATTCATGCGCATGCAAAGGCTAGTACCTATCAGGTTTATCGCAACGGCCCATGGCGAGGCTTAATTGCAGGAGCAAACGCAAGCGAAAATACACTACTAGCCTCTGCATTAGACCCAAACAACATGCAATCACCTAGCAAGCAAAGTACATTACGGCTAGCCAGAAATGCCATTTGGACGATTCCAGACCCACGTGACCCAACTAAGCAATTGGTTGTAAAGCAACCAGTAAAAATGCACTTACACAAAAAATGGTTAGACCGCTACAAACCTTCAAAGGCTCTACGTAGTTGGTCTGGGGCAAATGAACTGCTTAGGCGTGGCATACAAAATGCCAAACCTATAGCCTACTTTGAACATGTTAATGACCAAAGCCTAACGAAAAACTTTTACATATGCGAATACGTGCCAGCAGATTTTTCTGTGCGCGAGATGTTTAGTGCCTTTGCCAATGGCCAGGAAAGCTTTCAAGGTATTAGCCAACAAAACGCATATCAGCAAGTCTGCAGTTTTTTATTGAACATGCATAACAAAGGCGTGTTTTTTAGAGATTTATCAGGCGGCAACATTTTAATAAGCCAGCAACAAGGCACACTAACATTTTCATTGATTGATACTGGTCGTGCACACTTTTTTAACCATGGCACACCATTATCAAAACGCCTCTCAGATATGGCTCGCGCCTGCAACAAACTGCATGTCTCAGGAAGAAATACGCTAATGACCATGTACATGGCGCAAATGGGTCAGCGTTTTAGTATTTGGCATAAGCTACCATTTACTTTTTACAATGCAAAAGTGTCAATTAAACGCAAATTAAAGCGTAAAAATCTATTGCAAATGCTTAGCCTGAAAAAAAACATATAAATCATGGCAATTTGTCACAAAGTCGTTGACAACCGTGGCTCAGGTCTTTAATATTGCGCCTCTTTTGTGAGGTCTTGCTGGGGGTATAGCTCAGCTGGGAGAGCGCTTGCATGGCATGCAAGAGGTCAGCGG
>CAYXGE010000018.1:0-27021 GCA_964464435.1 uncultured Methylophilaceae bacterium | reverse complement strand
TGTTTATCGTAATCAGTCGGGTTATAACAAAATGCACAATGCAGAGGGCAGCGATAGGTGACCTCAGCCAACAACCATAATGGTTGCGTTTGCGTAATGTTTGCTGCAACGCCGTTGTTTTTGGCTTGCGCTTGCACCGCTTTTTGTACAGCTGACTCACCTAAAGAATTTTGTGTCATTTGCTGCTCCTAAACCTTAATTAACTTTACGAATCCTATATTTTCCGAATCCAGGCTTTGCCAAATGCCATGTCAAACATGCCTATCACATCAGTTTCTATGGTGGTGGCATCAGGAAAGGCTGCTTTTAACTCCGTCACAATATCACCAACACTGGCTTTGCCATCTACGCGCTTCATCACCTCACCTGCCCCACCATGCAGTTTTACCATGCCTTCTGGAAACAAAATCACATAGCTTTGTTGCGCTTCTTCCCACTGAAAACGGTGATGGTGTGCCAATGCAAAAACATCGGAAAGTTGGATGGTTGAAAGTGTTGGGTCAATTGCTAGTTTGTCCATCTGGGGTTTTCAGCTTTCATTATTTAAAATTGATAACGGGTTGATGAAAGTAATCTTTACCCGCAATCTTAATATCAAAATCAGATGCCAACATAATGCTGTCTGCAATCACCCATAATACATTGAGTTTAAATTGCAGAATCTCTAAAGCACGCATTTGCATTTCACGTGAGGTACTAAAGTAGTTTAAGGTCACATCTAAACCTTGCTCAACATCGCGGCGGGCTTCTGTCAGGCGTTTTTTAAAGTAGCTTAAACCTTCTTCTTTAATCCAAGGGTACATGGTTGGCCATGAACTAATGCGTTGCTGGTGAATATGTGGTGCAAATAGCTCCGTTAAGCTTGAGCATACGCTTTCTTGCCATGGACGTTGTTTAGCAAAATTAATATAAGCATCTACTGCAAAACGTACACCAGGGCTTACCATCTCTAAACTCGTAATCTGTTCGCGCGTTAAGCCAACCGCCTCACCCAATTGTATCCAAGCCTCGATACCGCCAACTTTATCGCCGACGCCATCATGGTCAGTAATACGCACAATCCATTGTTTACGTACTTCTACATCAGGGCAGTTTGAAAGAATTGCACCGTCTTTCATTGGTATGGCAATTTGATAGTAAAAACGATTCGCTACCCAGCATTGCAGCTGCTGTTTAGTTAATTTACCCTCATACATCATCACATGAAAAGGATGGTAAATATGGTAGCCCTTGCCTTTTTCGCGGAGTTTTTCTTCAAACTCCTCGCGGCTCCAAGGTAAAAGATCGTTGGTCATTGTATTCATGTTGCTCTCCTAAAGAATGATATCCATACCGTCATACGCGACTTCAATCTTATGCTGATTAAGTATCGCGCGCTCGGCAGAATCTTCTCTTAAAATCGGATTCGTATTGTTGATATGTATCAAAACTTTACGTACATTTTTAGTTTTTCCAAATTCATCAAGCTTTTCTATCATGCCACCTTCACCAGACTGCGGGTTATGACCGATACTGCGCGCAGTTTTTGTCATTAAGCCCATGTCAATCATTTCGGTGTCAGTCCAAAACGTACCATCGACCATAATGCAATCAGCTTGGTTCATTAAGGGTGGCAAATGTGGTTCTATTTCCCCTAAACCTGGGCTATACCAGCATTTTTTGCCTGTGCTAATTTCTTCAATGAGTACGCCTATCGTGTCGCCAGGATGCGGGTTATTACGATGCGGTGAATAAGGTGGTGCCGCGCTTTTAAGCGCTACGGCTGTAAATTTTAAATTCGGTACATTAGGAATTTCAAAACTGCTTGACTTACTCACATCAGCACCATCAATCGGGATAGTGTGACGATTGATGCCACAGTAATGTCCTAAAATATTCAATATTTGGTTACCGCTGGTTAAGTCTTCATACACCATGTCGGTACAATAGATCTCACGCTTCACTTTGCCTTCACGCAACATAAATAAACCAGTGGTATGATCAATTTGCGCGTCTATCAATACAATCGCTTGTATGCCAGAGTCACGAATCGCGCGACCTGGTTGTAAAGGTGCAAAATCTTGGATTTGTTGCAACACATCAGGTGAAGTATTAAACAATACCCAATCCACCCCATTACTTGAGACGCATATAGAAGATTGGGTACGTTTTGTGGCCTTAATGGTGCCTTTACGCAAACCATCGCAATTAAAACAATTACAGTTCCATTGTGGAAAACCGCCGCCTGCGGCAGCACCTAATACGTGAATGTGCATGTGATTCTTTAAATTAATATTGAGAAAGGTGATTTTACGCTTTATAGGCGAAAAAAACGTAAAAAAGGCTGTCATTTCTGACAGCCTTTTTGAAAGAACAAATTACTTGTTCATTACGTACATGGTTACTTCAAAACCAAAACGCATTTCTGTAGCTGCTGGAGTTGTCCACATGATAAATTTCCTTTAAGTTAAATTTAAAAAAACCGTTGCACTTAAAATCACTTACAACGTGAGACGAATTTTGCACCTGACCAAGAATAAACAATACTGCGAAGTTACTGAATACACTCTAAGTATAATCATGAGCATTCACTAGTGGATTAGCTTGCACGTGCCCTTCTGGCCTGAACAGCTTGCGCAAGTTTCTCTAACACTTCAACAGTATCATTCCAACCAATACAGGCATCGGTGATAGATTTACCATATTCCAAATCGCAACCAGGTGCATGATCTTGGCGACCTTCATTAAGATGTGACTCTAACATCACGCCAATAATTCGCGACTCTCCATTTGCGAGTTGTTGACCAATATCTGCCGCTACTTCTTTTTGCAAAATATATTGCTTTTGACTATTGGCATGACTACAGTCCACCATAATAACAGGTCTTAATCCGGATGAGGCTAAGTTAAGACAGGCCGCATTTATGCTAGTTGTATCATAATTAGGGTGTTTACCACCGCGTAAAATCACATGGCAATCTTCATTGCCAGAAGTGGCAATAATTGCAGACTTACCTTCTTTAGTTACTGATAAGAAATGGTGCGGGCTAGCTGCAGTTTTAATTGCATCAATAGCCACACGTACACTGCCATCGGTACCATTTTTAAAACCTACTGGGCATGACAATCCTGATGCTAACTCACGATGCACTTGTGATTCAGTGGTACGAGCGCCAATGGCACCCCAGCTGACTAAATCTGCCGTATATTGGGGTGTAATCATATCTAAAAATTCGGTGCCTGCTGGCAAACCTAATTCATTGACGTCCAGTAAAAACTTACGTCCACGTGCCAAACCTTCATTGATACGATAACTACCATCTAAAAACGGATCGTTTATCAAGCCTTTCCAACCGACAGTTGTGCGTGGTTTTTCAAAATACACACGCATCACGATTTCTAAATCTGATTTTAATTGATTACGCACTGCAACAAGCCTACGTGCATATTCCAAACCAGCATCAACATCATGAATTGAACATGGCCCTACCACTACTAATAAGCGATCATCGGCTTGTTGTAAAATTTGGTGAATCGCTTTGCGCGTTTCTAAGATATTTTCGGTTGCTTCTTTACTTTCTTTGAGAGTCGCCAATAGCGTTGCCGGTGGCACTAGCTCTTTAATCTCGCGGATGCGAACATCATCCGTTGCTAATTTTTCAATTTCAGTCATCACTAATGCTTTTTAATAATTTGGCCTAATACTTCAAGAAAACGTGCATTCTCAGAAAATAAGCCGATACTGACTCTTAAATAATCAGGCATTTCATAGTTAGCAATTGGCCTAACAATGACCCCATTTTTTAGTAATTGTTGGTTTACCTCTGCCGCATGTTCAATTTTAAAACTAACAAAATTGGCAAATGATGGAATATAACTTAAACCTAAAGCATCTAAGCCCTGCGTAATTTGCAACATCCCAGCTTTATTAAGTGCACGTGAACGATCCACAAAATCATCATCTGCCAATGAAGCCACAGCGGCTGCTTGTGCAATACTGTTGACATTAAATGGTTGACGCACTCTATTTAAAATATCGGCGACACCTGCAGACATTAAGCCAAAACCAACGCGCAAGCCTGCCAAACCGTAGGCTTTTGAAAAGGTACGAGAAATAATTAAGTTATCAAACTGGCTAAGCCAAGCAATACTTTCGGACTTTTGCAAATCAGATAAGTACTCATCATAAGCCTCATCTAATACCACAATGATATGCTTAGGTACTTGATTTAGAAAATCTAACAGAGCTTCTTTGCTTAAGAGTGTGCCAGTAGGATTATTTGGATTAGCCACAAATATCATGCGTGTTTTTGCAGTAATACTATTCAGCATTCCTACTAAATCATGACCGAAATGAATGGCTGGAACTACCACACCTACAGCCCCTACCGCTTGTGTAACTAGTGGATAGACCGCAAACGCATGTTGTGAATAAATTGCTTCATCACCTGCAGTCAAAAATGCACGTGCAGACAACTCTAAAATATCGTTTGAGCCATTACCAAATACAATTTGATTCTGCTTAACGGCAAACTTTTCACTCACAGCTTGCCTAAGTAAGAAGCTATTACCATCAGGATATAAATGTATCGAAAGTAAAGCTTCTTGTATTGCAGCTTCTGCTTTTGGGCTGATACCTAGAGGATTTTCATTCGATGCTAGTTTTACAATCGATGATTCTTGTAGACCCATTTCACGAGCAAGCTCAGAAATAGGCTTGCCACCTTGATATGGTGCTATTGCACGAATATATGCTGGTGCCAAATCGCACGTATTAATCACAACAATTCCTCAAACATAAAAAATGCGGCTTAATGCCGCGTTCAATTGACATAGATTATACAGCCTAGGTTGTGCTTTAGCGCATGAACATCACTGATATTTAACTTGCCTGCCTGACAGTAGACTTTCTCACATATGCAGGGGCAAATGCCATACCTGATTTTCCATCACGTTTTACTTGGTACATGGCCAAATCTGCTCTACGCATGATATCTGCAGGTGAACAACCTTTATAAGGGAACATACATACGCCGATACTGGCAGTAATACCGTAAATAGAAATTTTATCGTTTACCTGATAAGGTTGCCTGAGTTCTTTGAGTAGTTTTTCAATGAATACCACAGTGGAATTTTTAGTTTTCACACTCATCGCCAGTACAAAAAATTCATCACCACCAATTCTTGAAAGCGTATCTGATTCACGCATGACTTGAGCCAATCTTTGTGCAACTTGTTGCAACAAAACATCCCCTACATCATGACCATATGTATCATTGACTTCTTTAAAGCCATCTAAATCAATAAAAATTGCAGCAGCAGCTTTTTTGTCTCGACTTGCTGTACTAATCGCCTTATTAAGTCTATCTTCAAGTAAAAGACGATTTGGTAATCCAGTCAGCGCATCATGCAAAGAGCGATTCAAATGTAGTTTTCTATCTTCCTCTAAGATGCGTTGACTTAGAAATAATTCCTTATTCATTTTTTCTGTGGCATAGCTAGATGCAGCGGCTAGAACCGTAGTCGCTAATAAATAAAATGTAAAAATGGAAATGTCATGCATTGCCATGTGACCATAGATAGAAAAAGGTACCGTAAATATCAAGATAATAACTAATGAAGCAAAGCAGGCATTGATAAATTTAAGCCCTGATAAGCAGTGCGTCCACATCGTAACTAAAATAAGTGCTGGAAAAAAATGCAGTAAGCTGACATCTGGCATTAGCCAAATTTTTAAGACAATAAAACCTGCACAAATCACGCTAATCATCATCATCATGATTTGATTAAAGCGTCTATAAAACTTATAAGTTAAGGTGATGATATATGAGACTATCGCGAGTGCAATTACGATAAAGGTAATTGCCCAAATAATTTTATTATAATGTCCTGATGTGATAAAGGTGTCAAAAATACTAAATAGCACCCATATCATCACTCCAATTGATATACCAAGTCTTGATTGGTGAATAACATTTTTAACATTATATAAATCATATTCGCGCTCCATCCCTAAGCCATAAAACCTGAGTGTGATAGCGTTAATTTCTCCAGATACTGATTTAGCCGATTTTTCAATCATATTTATTTAAATAAATCATATAATTGCAACAGGGTATGAACCTAAAATCTTAAGTATAGATGCGCACTTCTCAAGCTCAGTTAATGCAGCTGCTACTTGTGGTGATCGATTATGCCCTTCTATATCTATGAAAAACACGTATTCCCACAAGCCTATTTTAGAAGGGCGAGACTCCAATTTGGTCATACTCACACCATGGGCTGCCAACGGCGCTAACAAGGCCATTACCGCACCTGGTATGTTTTTGGTTGCTACAAATAAGGAGGTTTTATCTTTTCCTGAAGGTGCTACCTCATGCTTTGAGAGTACTAAAAATCTTGTGGTATTTTTTGGGTCATCCTCAATATTCGAAGCAATCACATTAAGGCCAAACAATTGCGAAGCTCTTAAACTAGCAATTGCTGACCCACCTTGTTTTGATGATTTGGCTAGCCTAGCGGCTTCTGCATTGCTCACTACCGCTTCACGCCTTGCATTGGGTAAGTGTTTATTCAACCATTCATGACATTGAGCTAGTGATTGAGCGTGTGAATAAACTACTTGGATTGCATTTAATGATTCTTCTTGACTCATCAAGTGATGATGTACTGGCAATTCAATTTCACCACAGATATGAAGACTGGTTGACATCAGTAAATCCAAGGTTCTGCCAATGGCTCCCTCAGTAGAGTTTTCTACTGGGACGACACCATAATCAGATTCACCAGTTTCAACCACTCTAAACACTTCGTCAATAGAGGCACATTCTGTAGGCTTGGCCGCTTCTCCAAATTGCTTAATAGCTGCTTCCTCACTGTAAGTGCCTTTGGGGCCTAAAAACGCAACAGAGAGTTCTTTTTCAAGCGCCCTGCAGTTAGACATAACGCCTCTGAAAATTGCGCTGACAGCCTCACCGGATAATGGTCCTTGGTTATGTTCCATTAAACGCCTTAATACTTGTGCCTCACGCTCTGGGCGATAAATGACACCATCATCTTTGAGGCTACCAATTTCACGAGCTAACTGCGCGCGTGCATTCACTAACGCAAGTATCTGCTCATCAATTGCATCAATTTGGTCACGGCATTGTTTAAGTTTGTCGGACATGCTGGATTACCCGTGTAATGTTTCAAACTCGCGCATAAATGTTATCAAGGCTTGCACGCCATCAATAGGCATTGCATTGTAGATAGATGCTCGCATACCACCTACCAACTTATGTCCTTTTAACTGCAATAGTCCACGTGCTTGTGCTTGTTTTAAAAATGTTTCATCTAAGCTATTATTTTTTAACGTAAATGGCACGTTCATGCGCGAGCGATTTTCATTTGCAACAGGCGAATGATAAAATTCAGACGCATCCAAATAATCATACAACATTTTTGCTTTTGCAATATTACGTTGCTCCATTGCAGCCAAACCACCTTGTTTCTTTAATAACTTAAATACTAAACCTGCCATGTAAATACCATAGGTGGGAGGTGTGTTATACATAGAGTCGTTGTCTGCATGCGTTTTATAATCCAACATAGTAGGTGTGCCTACTTTTGCATGCCCAATTAAATCTTCACGTACAACCACAATTGTTAACCCTGCAGGGCCGATATTTTTTTGAGCTCCCGCATAGATTAAACCGTATTGGCTCACATCAATTGGACGTGACAAAATATGTGATGACATATCTGCCACTAAGGGCACATTACCTGTTTGCGGTGTCCAAAAAATCTCAACGCCGCCAATGGTTTCATTAGATGTGTAATGCACATAGGCTGCGTCTTTATTGAGCTTCCATTCGCTTTGCGTTGGCGCATAAGTGAAGTTTTTATCCGCACCAGATGCCACCACATTCACATGACAAAACTTACTAGCTTCATCAATCGCTTTTTGTGACCAAATACCTGTGTTCAGATAATCTGCACTAGTTTTATTGCCAAGTAAATTCATAGGAATCATGGCAAACTGTTGCGTTGCTCCGCCTTGCAAAAACAAGACCTTATAATTGCTAGGAATCGCTAAAAGTTCTCTAAAGTCACTTTCAGCTTCATATAAAATTTGACCAAACTCTTTACCTCGATGTGACATTTCCATTACAGAAACCCCACAACCATGCCAATCTAGCACTTCATCACGTGCAGTTTCTAATACTTCCTTAGGCAATACAGCTGGTCCGGCTGCAAAGTTATAAATCGTTGTCATACCAATTCTGCCTCAGATACTGCGAACACATCCTGATATCTAACAAACTATTAAGAAGCATCATCTTCAGCATCTTCTGTCTCTACTACTTTTTCTAAACCAGATAGCTTTTCGCCCTCACCTAAGTTAATTAAAGTCACCCCTTGAGCGGCACGACCCATATCACGAATCTCTTTAACTCGCGTACGAATCAACACACCGCCTGTGGTGATGAGCATAATTTCATCATCTTCACTGACCAATCGAGCAGCAATTGCAGTGCCGTTACGCTCGCTAATAGCAATAGCCTTAACCCCTTGTGTGCCACGCCCAGAGTGACGGAACTCAGACAACACAGTACGTTTTCCATAACCATTCTCAGTCGCTACTAACACTGATTGTTGGTCATTATCTGCTATCAGCAATGACAACACTTGTTGTTTTGCAGCCAGCTTCATACCACGCACGCCGCGTGTTGCGCGCCCCATAGGTCGCACATCATCTTCGGTAAACCATACCGCTTTACCCGCATTTGAAACTAAGACAATATCGTTTTGACCGTTGGTAATTTCCGCACCTATGAGGTAATCACCATCATCCAAATTAATGGCGATAATGCCTGACTTACGTGGGTTAGAGAATTCAACTAATGCTGTCTTTTTGACCGTACCCATCGACGTTGCCATAAACACAAAGTGGTCTTCATCAAACGATTTCACCGGTAAAATGGCATTAATTTTCTCACCCTCTTCTAGTGGGAATAAATTAACAATTGGCTTACCTCGGCTAATACGGCTACCTTGTGGCACCTCATAAACTTTAAGCCAATAAACACGTCCACGATTAGAGAAGCATAAAATGTAATCATGTGTGTTCGCTACAAACATCTTATCGATAAAGTCATCTTCTTTGGTTGCAGCGGCTTGTTTCCCTCGCCCACCGCGTCGTTGCGCACGATATTCTTCTAGCGGTTGTGATTTTACATAGCCAGTATGTGATAGCGTGACGACGACATCTTGTGGCGTAATTAAATCTTCTAGAGATAAATCTTGGGCATTAGCAACAATTTCACTTCGACGCTTATCACCAAATTGTTCTTTAATTGCCGCTAACTCTTCAATAATAATGGCAGTTACACGCTCTGATTTAGCCAAAATATCTAGCAAATCAGCAATAATATCCATTACCTCTTTGTACTCGGTGACAATCTTGTCTTGCTCAAGTCCTGTCAGGCGTTGCAAGCGCATCTGCAAGATTTCCTGCGCTTGTACATCAGAGAGTTTGTAGCCTTTTGGTGTAAGGCCAAAATCAACAGACAAGCCTTCAGGGCGCGCAGCCTCCATAGCTGCTCTTTTCAGCATTTCCTCAACCACAGGCGAGCTCCATGCTTTTGCCATCAAATCTACTTTTGCTTCTGGCGGCGTTGGTGCGGCTTTAATAATGGCAATCATTTCATCTACATTTGCCAATGCTACCGCTAAACCTTCTAACACATGACCTCGAGCACGTGCCTTTTTCAATTCAAATACGGTGCGACGTGTCACCACTTCACGTCTATGGCGTAAGAATGCTTCTAGCATTTGCTTGAGGTTAAGCAGACGCGGCTGACCATCTAACAAAGCCACCATGTTCATACCAAAAGTATCTTGCAACTGCGTTTGTTTGTAGAGATTATTGAGTACCACTTCTGGCACTTCACCGCGTCTTAACTCAATAACCACACGCATACCAGACTTGTCTGATTCATCGCGCAAATCCGAGATACCTTCGATTTTTTTCTCATTGACCAACTCAGCAATCTTTTCAATGAGTGTTTTTTTATTTACTTGGTAAGGGAGTTCATCAATAATAATTGATTGTCGACCGCCTTTATCCATATCTTCAAAATGGGTGCGACCACGCATGACTACACGACCACGTCCAGTTCTATAGCCCTCTTTTACGCCAACAGTACCGTAAATAATGCCAGCAGTTGGAAAATCAGGTGCTGGGACAATATCAATGAGTTCTTCAATAGTAATTTCACTGTTTTGTAGCACCGCTAAACACGCATCAATCACTTCACTTAAATTATGTGGTGGAATATTGGTTGCCATACCCACCGCAATACCAGAGCTACCATTGATTAACAAATTAGGAATACGCGCTGGCATGATGAGCGGCTCGTGTTCGCTACCATCATAATTGGGGCCAAAATCAACGGTTTCTTTATCAATATCAGCCAGTAATTCATGAGCGATTTTCGCCATGCGGATTTCGGTATAACGCATCGCCGCTGCGTTATCGCCATCAACTGAACCAAAGTTACCTTGACCATCCACCAACATATAACGCAAACTAAAATCTTGCGCCATCCGCACGATGGTGTCATAGACCGCTGTATCGCCATGCGGGTGATATTTACCAATAACATCGCCAACGATACGGGCAGATTTTTTATAGGGTTTGTTATAGTCATTACTTAACTCGTGCATCGCATAAAGTACACGTCTATGCACAGGTTTTAAACCATCTCTAACATCAGGTAAGGCTCGCCCTACAATGACGCTCATAGCGTAATCTAGGTAGCTACGGCGCATCTCATCTTCGAGACTAATGGGTAGAGTTTCTTTAGCAAATTGATCTGGAGCTTGACTCATATTTTGACTTACTTTTTAGTTAAAATTTATGCTTAGATTCTACCATGATACGCACTAAAATAATGCATTTTGCGCAGTTAAAATCATGTAATTTCCGTCATCATTATTCATCATTTCAACACAACAAAACCTTGTAATAATGCATGCAAAAATAATCGTTAAAATAGACTAGGCATAAGATAACTTTTTACCTTATGCTATTGCTTTGCAACAATGTTCAACCTCTAACAAAATAAAGGAGAATCATATGGCTGTTTTAGTAGGCAAACCTGCCCCAGACTTTACCGCAGCTGCGGTCATGGGTGACAACTCAATTAATGAAAGTTTTAATCTTGCAAAACACATCAAAGGCAAAGCCGCTGTAGTGTTTTTCTACCCACTCGATTTTACTTTTGTATGCCCTTCTGAACTCATTGCATTTGACCATCGTTTAGCAGATTTTAAAAAACGTAAAGTGGAAGTCATTGGTGTATCGATTGACTCTCATTTCAGCCATTTAGCTTGGAAAAACACCCCTATCAACAACGGCGGCATTGGCAAAGTGGGTTATCCATTGGTGGCTGACATTAAACATGACATTTGTAAAGCTTATGATGTTGAGGCCGATGGTGGCGTTGCTTATCGCGGTTCGTTCCTCATCAACAAAAAAGGCATTGTTGTGCACCAAGTAGTCAATGATTTACCACTCGGACGCGACATTGATGAAATGTTACGTATGGTAGATGCATTGCAATTCTTTGAAGAAAACGGTGAGGTTTGCCCAGCAGGCTGGAAAAAAGGCAAAGCAGGCATGAATGCTTCGCCAGAAGGCGTTGCAAAATACCTTGCCAAAAATGCAAAAGACTTATAAATTAGGTTTACTTATTAACCAATAAAAACGGGGCTTAGCGCCCCGTTTTTATTGGTTACTTATCATTAATCTTTATCAAATTTGGCCTTAGCCTCATGAAAGGTAGTTTTGATGGTTTCCCATATTGATTCACCGCCTTTTTTTACTTCTTCCCAAGCTTCTTCCGTAGATGCTTGAAGCTCTTCAAACTTACTAATAGCTTCATCTCGTTTTTGCTTGAGTTCAACCAATTGTTGTTGGTAAACCAATTTCAACTCAACATCAGCTTGCTTGGCTTTAATTTCCAATATATCAATCTGCGTATTCCACTCATCAAGTTGCGCCTTGAGTTTAGCAGTGTAGGTATCTCTTAAGCTCATTTTTAAACCTTTCTTTGATGTAATCACTAACGCGTAAGCAACGCTAAGTCAGCTTTGATATCGTCAATATGCTCCAAGCCAACAGCAATACGCACTAAACCATCTTTAATACCAGCTGCCGCCCTTGCCTCGGCTGTAACGCGGCTATGAGTAGTGGTAGCAGGATGCGTAATAGTGCTTTTTGCATCACCTAAATTAGCAGTAATCGAAATCATTTGAGTAGCATCAATGAGTGCCCAAGCTGCTGCTTGCCCACCTTTTAAATCAAATGAGACAATAGCACCACCATGCGTTTGTTGCTTCATTGCCAAGGCATGCTGTGGATGCGAGGCTAAACCCGGATAATACACACGTTCAACACCTGGTTGTTGCTCTAACCAGTGTGCTAAAGCAAGCGCGTTGCGACAGTGAGCCTCCATACGCACAGGTAGTGTTTCCAAGCCTTTTAAAAAGACCCATGCGTTAAATGCGCTCATCGTAGGGCCTGCCGTGCGTAAAAACCCGTATACGGGCTCTAACACTTCTTTTTTACCAAGTACTGCACCACCCAAGCAACGTCCTTGCCCATCAATATACTTAGTAGCGGAATGGATAATAATATCTGCACCTAAATTAAGCGGCTTTTGTAAGATGGGGGTACAAAAACAATTATCCACCACTAGTAATGCCCCAGCTTGATGCGCAATATCTGCCAGCAAGGCAATATCACAGACTTCCGTGAGCGGGTTGGATGGCGTTTCTACGAAAAATAGTTTGGTGTTGCCTTTGCATGCAGATTTCCATGCTTCAGGGTCTGTGAGTGACACAAATGTCACCTCCAAACCCCAGCGCTTAAGAATATTGCCAAATAGCTGCACAGAGGTTCCAAAAATACTGCGTGAAGCAATAATATGGTCACCTGCTGAACATAAACCCATGACACAAGCCAAAATCGCTGACATACCACTTGAAGTTGCAACGCAAAATTCAGCCCCTTCTAAAGCCGCGAGTTTATTTTGAAACATGGTAACCGTTGGATTGGTAAATCTTGAGTAAATATTGCCTTCCTCTTGCCCACCAAAACGTGCCGCAGCCTGCGCTGCATTTTCAAACACAAAGCTTGACGTTAAAAACATCGCTTCAGAATTTTCACCATAAGCGGTGTGCTCTGAGCCTGCTCTCACTGCAAGCGTTTCAGGTTGCCATTGATGAGACATTAGGGTTTCCTTTGCAAAAATCACGGGCAATAAAAAACCCGTTGTATCTAGTTAGTAACACTAGCTAAAACGGGTTTATACTCGCTTTAGCTGAATTTATTATGCGCTCGCAAGCTGAGTAGGCATTTAGCCGCTCAAATCAGCGCAGGTCATATGTTATGCCTTCAAACATATTTGCGTCAAGCGGTCTCTTCCTCGTTTTCTTTTGTGTTAGCTTCTGCACCCACCAAATTAAGGTCTAATTGCGTAATGGAATTGGCCGGTTTTTTGCGTTTTTCACTATCGCCTCGTGCCGATTCAATCGCGTTTAAGTAGGCTTCATCAATATCTCCAGTCACATATTTGCCGTTAAAACATGAGCAATCAAACACCTCTAGTTTTGGGTTACTCAGTTGCACGGCTTTGACTAAATCATCTAAATCTTGATAAATGAGGGCATCTGCGCCAATTTCTTTACAAATTTCTTCATCAGTTCTACCTGTAGCAAGCAACTCGCTTCTGCTTGGCATATCAATACCATAGACATTAGGGTATCGAACTGGCGGTGCAGCGGAAGCAAAAAATACCTTATTTGCACCTGCATCACGCGCCATTTGCACAATTTGTTGTGAAGTGGTTCCGCGAACAATCGAATCATCCACAAGTAATACATTTTTTCCTTTAAACTCAAGACCAATTGGGTTGAGTTTTTGACGTACAGACTTTTTACGCAAGGCTTGCCCTGGCATAATGAAGGTACGACCAATATAGCGGTTTTTAATAAAACCTTCACGATAGGTAATATTGAGCTTATTTGCCAACTCTAGTGCGCTAGGACGGCTAGTGTCAGGGATTGGAATCACAACATCAATGCGCAACTCTTTCCATTCTCTAGCAATTTTATTCGCAAGACTTTCACCCATATGCAAACGCGTTTGATACACGGAAACATCATCAATCACTGAGTCTGGTCTAGCTAAATAGACATACTCGAAAATACATGGTGTAAGCTTGGCGTCGTCTGCGCATTGTTGTGCATGAAAATTACCTTCCATATCAATAAAGATGCACTCACCTGGATCTACATCTCTCACCAGTTTATAGCCTAGCACATCTAGCGCTACGCTCTCAGAAGCAACAATATATTCAATACCTTTATCAGACTCAGCTTTTCCAATGACCAAAGGACGAATACCATGCGGGTCTCTAAACGCAATTAAACCAAAATTAGCGACCATCGCTACTACTGCGTAAGCCCCTTTGCATCGCTTATGCACGTTGGCGACTGCATCAAACACCATATCGGTGTTAAGTACAGTATTGCGTGCGTTTTTTTCAATTTCATGGGCAAACACATTGAGCAAAACCTCTGAATCAGAGCTCGTATTAATGTGACGTAAATCTTGGCGGAACATTTCCTCTTTTAGTTGAGCAGAGTTGGTTAAATTGCCGTTATGACCTAACACAATACCAAACGGCGAGTTCACGTAAAATGGTTGTGCTTCTGCAGCAGAAGATGACCCTGCTGTTGGATATCGTACGTGGGCAATACCTGCATTACCAATAAGGCTACGCATATGACGCGTTTGAAATACATCTTGCACTAAGCCGTTATTTTTATGCATGTAAAAGGTATTGCCGTCACAAGTCACAATACCAGCGGCATCTTGACCACGATGTTGCAACACCAACAGGCCATCATACAACAGCTGATTGACAGGACTTTTACCGACGATTCCGATAATTCCGCACATGGATTAACACCTTAACTTCTAATTTGAATGGGGATTAAATTACGTATTCAATTTAACCGTAACTCTAGTCATAACTTATATGCTTGGCAATGCCTTGCGGTATCCAAGGCAAAATTTTAATTACCAAAGCCTCAAGTGGCGCACTAAACATGGCATCACGCCAACGTACATCCTTGGGCAAATTGGTAAACCCTGCGAGCATGACCATAATCGTCACAATCAATATCCCGCGTAACAAACCAAACACACCACCTAAAACACGGTCAAAAGGACCAAGCCCTAATGAACGAATAATTTGCACTAAGGCAATCTTAAGCAAACTACACACCAACAAGGTCGCTAAAAACAAAATTAAAAATGCTGCCAAAGTTTTGAATTGTTCAGTTGGGATTTCATCTGGCAGTAATGGCAAAATTTGCGCTGTGTAGTTTCGCGCCACCACAAATGAAACAACCCACCCTGCTAATGCAAGCAATTCTTTTACCAGCCCTCTCATCACGCTAAGCAACACTGAAAAACCAATGATAGCTAACACTAAATAATCAAAGCCCGTCATGATGAAATTAATCTCGCATGTCGCTAAAGCGTAACAATCATGCCAGCAAGACCAACATCTTTCATTCTAGCAAGTGCGCTTTCTGCATCATTTTTGCTAGAAAAAGGGCCAGTCCTTAGACGAATTTTTTCACCTTTATCGGTTTGTATTTTTTCTGTGCGGGATTTAAAACCTACTGTAGTTAATTTTTGCTCAAGTTTCTTCACATTCGCGGCATCTGAGAACACGCCAATTTGCACCATATAGGTTGATTTTTTCTCAGATGATTGATCAGCTGTTTTTTTTGTTTCAGCTGGTTTAGCCTCTTCTTTATTAGCAGCGAGCTTCTTTTCTTCAATTTTCTTTTCTGCAAGCACTTTTAATTCTGTTTTATGCGCTTCAGGCGTCTCTTTAGCATGCGATTTTGGGCTTGGTTTAGTAGCAGCCGCTTCATCAATTGGCACAACTTTTGAGTTGAATCCTTCAGCATCGTTTGGGTTGGTCATTGGCTCTGATAAGGTTACCATTGTCGCCTCATCCTGCTTGCCCACTTCAGGAGATGCAGTTACAGATTGCTGTTCATTACTTGTGTCTGGCGTTTGACCTGCTATACGAATAGCAATCTCTTCGGCTGGGGTCGTCGTTTTGCGGTCATCTAACACGAGTGGCAAGATAATCATCATCAGCAAAACCAATGCTAGTGCACCGACTAGCCTTCTTCTTGCGCGCTTCTTGAGTTGTAGTTCTTGTTCATTTAAGTCGTCAGACGCCATGCCACATTCCTAGATTGTTCAAGACTTTTCTGATAAAAAAGACATTACATCAGCCACTGTATAAAATGAACCGAATACGATTATTCTATCATTAACATCCGCATCTAAACAGGCTTGACGATAAGCAGAAATAATGTCTTGATAATAATTTACTTGTGCTTGGGGACATTGCGTTGTAAAAATCTCTGCTAGTTGCTCCACAGATGCACCTCTTGCTGCTGGAATGCCTGCCGCGTACCAAACATTAATTTCATGTGCAATTGCTTGAATAACACCTGCAATATTTTTATCCGCCAACATGGCAAAAATCGCCATGGTTTTTCCTTTAGCGGCGTGCTGATGCAAATTATCTGCTAATGCACTAGCCGCATGTGGATTATGTGCAACATCCAATATGGTCATCGGTTGTTGACTAACTTGTTGATAACGACCACGCAAGGTGACCGTTTTAAGCCCCGTTGCAATCGCTTCTTGTGACACTGGCAGCCGATTTTGCAGCACCTGTATTGCGGTTACTACGCATGCCGCATTGTTGATTTGGTACTCGCCGACAAGTGCTGGTTTGGGTAACCCAATAAAGTTGGCGTTAGTTTGAATATAATCCCAACTGTCTTGATGCACATTAACATCAAATGCCTGTTTAATTTGCATGTAATTCGCTTGTATAGCATTTGCATGTGCTGGTATGGTGTGCGGCGCTGAAACATCTCCACAAATGGCGGGTTTGTGCGCACGATATACACCCGCTTTTTCATAGCCTATCAATTCACGCGTGTTACCTAAGTATTCCATATGGTCTAAATCAATACTGGTAATCAACGCACAATCACTATCAAATACATTCACTGCATCCAAACGACCGCCTAAACCTACCTCTAAAATAGCGATATCCACCTCATTGCGCATAAACAGCCACATGGCAGCTAAGGTGCTAAATTCAAAATAAGTTAATGCAACCTCCCCACGTGCCTGCTCTACTGCTGCCAAGGCTTCTGCCAAGGCTTCATCATCAGCTTCTTTACTATTGAGCCTTGTGCGTTCGTTATAACGCACTATATGTGGTGAGGTATAACAGCCTACCTGATAACCTGCTTCACAATAGATACGCTCTAGCATGGCACAGGTTGAGCCTTTGCCATTGGTGCCAGCAACAGTAATGCAAGGAAAATTTGGATGAAGGCCAAGCGCTTGTTGTACTTTTTTGACACGCTCTAAGCCCATTGCAATAGCCTTAGGGTGTTGCGCTTCTATGTATTCGAGCCAGCCAGCTAGACCAACTGGCGCTTTGTTTGTTAACCCTTGATTTTTATCTTGTGCGTCTGACAAAAATTAAGCTGCCACTTTTGGCATTTGTTGAAGTTGCCCAATCAAAGTAGACAGTTTTTCTCGCATTTCACGTCTATCCACAATCATATCAATCGCGCCGTGTTCAAGTAAAAATTCAGCGCGTTGAAACCCATCAGGCAAGGTTTCTCGAACCGTTTGTTCAATCACGCGTGGACCAGCAAAGCCAATCAGCGCTTGCGGTTCAGCTACAATTACATCACCAAGCATGGCAAAACTGGCTGAAACACCGCCCATAGTGGGGTCTGTAAGCACTGAGATAAATGGCAGGCCTGCTTCACTTAATTTAGTTAAGATTGCACTGGTTTTAGCCATTTGCATTAGCGAAAATAAACCTTCTTGCATACGCGCACCACCACTAGCTGAAAAGCATACATAAGCGCATTTATGCTCAATTGCAGCCTGAGCGCCACGCACAAAACGTTCACCCATGACTGAACCCATAGAACCACCCATAAATTTAAACTCAAAGGCCGCTGCCACTACTGGTACCGTATTGACGGTACCTCGCATCACCACTAAAGAATCTGTTTCACCTAATTCAGATTGTGTCGCTTTTAATCTTGCCGCATAGGGCTTAGTATCTTTAAATTTTAGAGGGTCAACAGGTGTTACTTCTGCGCCGACTTCTGTGCGCCCTTCTGCATCCAAAAACAAATCTAGTCTTGTTCTGGCTGAAATTCGGTTATGAAATCCACATTTTGGACATACTTCTGCATTAGTTTCTAAATCACTTCTATAAAGCACAGATTCACATGCAGTACATTTGCTCCACAGGCCTTCTGGCACGGTCTTTTTAGTTGTTGTTTTTTTGATGCCGATTTTAGGTGGTAATAACTTTTGTAACCAACTCATCTCAGTTCCTTTAAAAAAATTCTATGTTAATTTAAACTGAATCAATGGCCTGTCTTAAATCTTGCATCAATTGAGCAATATTGCCATGTAAGGTTTCAGCGGTTGAGTTTTCCATTTCTAAGACCATACGGCTACCCACAACAACGGCTTCAGCAATTTTAGCAACGGCTTTAGCTGTTTCGGCATCACGCACACCAAATCCTACGCCAACGGGTAAATCAGTCTTTTGTTTGATGTGTGCAACACGATCACTGACTTCTAAAATCTCAAGATTCTTAGAACCTGTAACTCCTTTTAGAGATACATAATACACAAAACCACTGGCTTGATTGACTATGACATCAACACGCGCAGGTTCTGTGGTTGGTGATAATAGAAAAATAGGATCAATTTCACGTTGTTTAAGCAAATTTACAAAATCTTCACATTCTTCAGGCGGATAATCGACTGTGAGTACTCCATCAATATCGGCTTGCTTAGCCAAATCGGCAAATTTCTCTTGCCCAATTGCTTCTATAGGATTAGCGTAGCCCATAAGAATCACTGGGGTATGTGTGTTGTCAGCTCTAAACTGCTTAACCATTTCAAGCACTTTACGTAAACCAACATGATGCACTAATGCGCGCTCGCTAGCACGTTGAATCACAGGGCCATCTGCCATCGGATCTGAAAAAGGTACCCCCAATTCAATTAAATCAGCGCCTGATTTTACCAATGTATGCATCAAAGCCACAGTGTGGTCTGGATGTGGATCCCCTGCCGTTATGTAGGGGATAAGCGCTTTTTTACCTAGTTGTTTGAGCGAAGTAAATGTTTGAGCAATACGTGACATGAGTTAAATTAACAATCTTAAAAATAGGTCAATAGGCGTTTTACAAAGTAATGCCAGATATCTTGGCAACGGTATTAATATCTTTGTCTCCACGCCCTGATAAATTCACCAAAACAATTTCATCCTTAGACATCGTCTTAGCTAGCTTTTCTGCGTAGGCTAAGGCATGACTTGACTCCATTGCGGGAATAATACCTTCCGTTCTGCATAGGCTATGAAACGCTGTCATGGCTTCGTCATCAGTAATAGCAACATACTCAGCACGTTTACTGTCCTTTAACCATGCGTGTTCAGGGCCAACACCTGGGTAATCTAAACCAGCTGAAATAGAATGGGTTTCAATTATTTGACCATCTGCATCTTGCATAAGATAAGTACGGTTGCCATGCAACACACCAACGGCGCTATTTGCGGTTAATGGTGCTGCATGTTTGCCAGTATCCAGACCAAAACCTGCGGCTTCAACGCCAATTAATCTTACATTAGGCACATCAATATATGGGTAAAAAATCCCCATAGCGTTTGAACCGCCGCCTACACATGCCACCACTGCGTCTGGTTGACGACCAACCATCTCTTGCATTTGTTGTTTGGCTTCTACGCCAATCACAGCTTGAAAATCACGTACCATCATTGGGTAAGGGTGTGGACCAGCGACTGTACCAATTATGTAAAAAGTATTTTCAATGTTGGTAACCCAATCACGCATGGCTTCATTTAAGGCATCTTTAAGCGTTTTAGAGCCACTTTCTACAGGCACCACTGTTGCACCCAACAACTTCATTCTAAAAACGTTAGGCGCTTGGCGCTTAACGTCTTCAGAGCCCATATACACAACACACTCTAAGCCCATTCTTGCAGCAATGGTGGCTGTAGCCACCCCATGTTGACCTGCGCCTGTTTCCGCAATCACACGTGGTTTACCCATGCGTTTAGCCAACAACGCCTGGCCAACAGTATTATTTACTTTGTGTGCGCCAGTATGATTTAAGTCTTCACGCTTCAGGTAAATTTGTGCCCCACCAACACGCTCTGACCAGCGTTTTGCATGGTAAATTGGGCTTGGGCGACCAACAAAATACTTTAAATCATGTGCAAACTCTGCTAAAAAAGTTGGGTCATGACGATATTTTTCGTACATAACACGTAATTCATCAAGCGCTTCAACTAATGTTTCAGCGACAAATGTGCCGCCATAAGGGCCAAAATGGCCACGTTCGTCTGGCATATCATAAAGTTGCATTAATTACTCCTAATCGTTTCAATTGCGCAAGCTCGCTCGGCCCACTGCAATTGAGAATGCTTCCATTTTGGTTGCATCTTTAACTCCCTTGCTGACCTCTACACCACCACTTACATCTACAGCATATGGGCTTACTTGTTGTATTGCGTTTTCTACATTATCTGCCGTTAGCCCGCCCGCCAAAACCACTGGCAAAGGCAAACTGTCAGGAATTAAGTCCCAATCAAAAGTTAACCCAGTACCTCCTGCTACACCCTCAACATGAGCATCTAAGAGTAGCGCTTGAGCGGTTTTGTAATCATTTGCGTATTGTAACAAATTTGTGTCATGCTTGACGCGAATTGCTTTCATAAAAGGCACGCCAAACTGCTGACAAAATTCTGGGGATTCATCACCGTGAAACTGCAGTAAGTCAATTCGCACTTGTGACAACACTTTGTTTATTTCATCCTTAGTAGCATTAACAAACAGCCCTACAACGCATACAAATGGTTGAATATTTTTTACAATTTCTTGTGCTTGGGCAATAGATACAAAGCGAGGACTCGCTGCATAAAATACCAAACCAAGGGCATCTGCACCTGCCTTTACAGCGTTTAAAGCGTCATTAACACGCGTAATACCGCAAATTTTGATTCTTGTTCGCAAAAAAAACCTTTATAAATAATAGTGTCTTTAAACGCGAAATTAAGCGACAAACTTAAGTTGACGATGCGTTTCAGGTAAATTCCATTTTGGTGAATATTTTACACCGATTAGGTATAAACCTGCAGGAGAAAATGTCGGTGGAGATAATGTTCTATCTTTGCTTTCCAGTAAAGTTTTAATAAATTCTGGCGGATAGTTTCCTTTACCCACATAAACCAACGCACCTACCATATTTCTAACTTGATGATGCAAAAAAGCATTGGCATTAAAATAAAAAACAAAGTTATTACCATATTGATTTACGCTAGCCTGATACATGGTTTTCACAGGTGACTTAGCTTGGCAATCAGCCGCTCTAAACGCACTAAAATCATGCTCGCCCTGAAAAAAAGTAATCGCCTGTTGCATCGCCTCGAAGTTTAATGGGGAATGAAACCATGCCATTTGGTCCGCAAAAACTGCACTATGCACTGCATGGTTATGTAAAATAAATTGATAGCTTCTAGCCTCAGCGCTAAACCTAGCATGAAACTCTGCATTGACTTGCGTTGCCCATAACACTCTTATTGCTTCTGGAAGATGTGCATTCACTCCTCTTACCCACGCCGTCATTGGTCGTGATGTCTCGGTATCAAAATGTACCACTTGCATTAACGCATGCACACCTGTGTCTGTTCTACCTGCGGCGTGCACTCGCACAAAACCATTAGCGATGTGACTAATGGCATTTTCTAATGTATCTTGAACGGTATCAACTCCCAATTGGCTTTGCCAACCTTTATAAGGGGTGCCGTTATACTCAATGCCTAGTGCAATACGCATAAAACCCTAGTCAGTATGAGCAATATCAAAAGGCAAATGAGTTCTTTAATGCCAAAAGTTGATAACTCAATAGATATGGATGTTCTACCATCTTCTTGAAATGAGCTTGGCACTGTTATGATAGATAATAGTTTTGAAAAATTAGACAATTTAAACGTCACACGATGCGTATTGACATAGTCCATGGTTAACCAGAGTCTTACTGCAAATCTTTCAGCAGGCAAGCCTATCCATTTAAAAGGCAGAAGTAACTGGTAAAAGCCTGCAATCAGTTGTGATGGGTTGGTTGTTTTCATTAAAAGTGCAACTCCAGCTATCATCATGCAAAGCTTTAACATTTGTATCAAGGCAATATTGAGGCCTTCATAGGTTGGCGCTAATGCCAATGACCAACCTTTGATATATTCACCAGGCGTATTGAATGCATAGATTAATAATATCATCAGCAATAACCATTTAACTTTAGCCAATAGCTTAATTGCGTTATTCGCTTTAAAAATGAACAAAAAGAGTAAAAGCATGTTGGCTAAAATGAGTAATCCATAGAGATGCGCATATTGCTCAATAATCGCCAGCATGACTAAGCATAAAATCCTTAGCGAGGGATGCAGGGAAAATTGTGTCGGTATCTTCATATAAGCTTATAGACTAATCGTGCAGTCAAAAAAAAGCCAGACCTGAGTCTGGCTTTCATTTCTGAACCTAATTATGCGATATCTGCAAGTAAGCGTTTTGCGCGTGCCACTTGTTTAGGTCCACCTTCTTTAATAATTTCGTCGAGAAGTTCGCGAGCACCTTCATTATCACCCATATCAATATATGCGGTTACTAAATCTAATTTTGTGTTCACATCCTCAGATTCACCATCTGCTGAAGCTGGTTCTGCGTCTAAGGCAATATCCGTCATTTCAATATCTGTGATATTGCTGTCATCAATTGCAAAATCTGGTTCAGATGCTTTAGGCTCTAATGCATCTGCACTTTCCCCTAAATCAAAATCGAAGTCTAATCCGCCCACATCTGTTGGTGTATCTAGTGCGGGCAAGCTCAACGCATCTTCGGTTGCTGTCATAGTTGGCTTATCTGACAAGTCAAGTGCCGAAGTTTCAAAGCTTGGCATTGAAGGCATTGTTTGCTCAAAGTTAGGCTTAGCCTCAGCCACTACTTCACTCACATCCTCAAGTGCTTGATTAGCTTGATCTGAAACGGAATCTAACGCTGACATATCAAGCTGAAAGTCCAAATCAGGCACTTCATCGACAACTTGATTACTATCATCTTTGGTACTCGATTGAGGGATCGCAATATCAGGTGCAGCATCAAATACTGCACTTTCCATTTCAAAATCCATGGCATTATTAGTATCTGTTGCTGCAGATGCATCCATATCTAATGAAAAGTCTAATGTAGCATCTGATACTTCTTCTGCTTGAGCAAAATCTGTCACGTCTAATACTTGCGTATCATCCATTTTAGCTGCTACTGGTTCGCTTGAGGGCGCTGGGGCAGATGTGGTAGCACCACTACTTGCTGTATCATACAATGGATTGTTTGGTTCCATTGCATGACCCATTTCTGCCACTTTTAACCAGACAGGATGCGAAGAACCTAGGGTTGTGTATAGCTCTCCAGCGTTTGCTTCAAACGCAGAGGTATCACTACGTGCAGCATAAATTTCAAGAAGTTTCAAATGTAGTTCGTAGCGTGTCGGCTCTTTAGAAATTGCATCTTTTAAAATCTCTTCCGCTTGCGCCTCACGACCATAAGCCATATAAACTTCAGCTTCTGCAATAGGATCAACATCGTGCGTATCAATCATGCCGCCGGCGGTTTGCGAAAAATCCGTCAAAAATGAAGTATCTCCTGTATCAACAGTACCCCCAGAGGTATTGCCAAATACAGTATTTGCTTTAAGTGCGCCTGCGGTTAAGATGCCTTTTTCGAAGCTATCTAAGCTTTTTTTACGGCGATTACGCAGATAGAACCAACCACCACCTAACAACGCGAGTGCTCCAGCACCACCGCCCAATAACAAGGGGTCAAGGTCATCCATCAAACTCGGTTCTTGTGCAAAAGGATCAGCTTCTGGTGTAGCTTTTTTAGGGGTTAGCTTAGGTTTTTTAGGCGTCTTTTTCGCATTATCAACTTCTGCTACAACTGGATTAGCGGGTTTTTCTGCTTCTACTGGCTTAGCTTCTGCTGGCTTAGCTTCTACAGGTTTGACTTCAGTAGGCTTAACTTCTGCAGGAGCTGGTACGGGCTTTACATCTTCAGGCTTTTTGGTTTCAATCACCACTTTTGGCGCTGCATCAGCTTTGGTTGCTTCTGTCGCTTGTTTTTGAACATCCGCCATGGATTTATTCTTAAGCGTCATCAATTTTTGCAAATCATCGACTTGTTTTTCAAGCGCTGCAGCACGTTCTGAAGCTTCTTTTATACTTTTCTCTCTGGCCAAACCTTCTTCTTGTAAGGCATCTAGTTTATTTCTAAACGTTTTGGCATCAGTCTTCGCATCACCCTTTTTAGGTGGCTCTTCCGTTTTACTTAGTTTAACAACATCTTTAGGACCTTCTGACGGCTTAGCGGGCGTTTCCACTTTTGGCGTTACTAACTTACCTTCAGATTTTTGGCTTTTAGTTTCTTCAACTGCTGGTTTTGATTCAGCAACAGTAGAGGCTAATTTGTTTTTATAGCCACTCCAGTCATTCGCATGCACTTTAATTTCTTCAGCAGCTTCAGCACGTGAAATAGATTTTAGCGTTTCTTCAGAGGGCAACTTAATAATCTGTCCAACTTTAAGTTGGTTCATATTGTTGTTTATAAAGGCTTCTTTATTTTCTCTATAGAGCCCAACCAACATCCTATCTAGACTTACCCCTTCAACTTGCATCTCTTTAGCAATTTTACTGAGGGTATCACCACGGGCAGTTTTCACCTCATCAACAGGCGATTTTTTCTCCGCACTCTCAGGCATCGCTTTTTCGGACATGGGCTGAATACTAGACTCTGTTAGCATCGCATCGGCAACAGGTGGTGTGCTTGGCTGCGATTCTGACGCTGGAACTTCTGGTGCAACTATAGGAGCAACTGGCGCTGGTGGTTTTGTTGAATCATAGCCAGGAGGGTCTAATAAAACGGTAAACTCTCTAACTAATCTACCCGTTGACCAATCGACTTGTACCAGCATCTCTAAAAACGGATCTGTAACAGGTTGCGTACTTGTTAACTTAAGAATGGGTGTTCCGTTTGATTTTTTTGCAACAGCAACTTGAATAGTTTCTTGGACAGCTGTGCGTTGCAAGCCTTGCACTGCGTAGGCCTCTGGTGAGGCAATGCCAGCGCTTAATGAGCCCAGCTCTTCTGGCGAGGCGGATTCCACCTCAATCTCCGCGTTGAGCGGTTCTCCCAACCCAGATAATACTGTGAGTTTTCCTAGACCTGCTGCCTCTGCATAAAGCGAAAAACACGCGAGACTTATCGCTAGGGTCATCTGTTTTAATTTTGACTTATGCACTATCACACCTTTATCAATCTTGTACGCAATTATTAAATTAACATCAATTAGTTAGAGATGCAAGCTCATAATGAGCATTAGTTACATGCGCTATCTTATGCTATTTTTGCTTTGGTGTTAAATTTAAAGTGAAAATTTGATTATTAAGCCTCAATAATGATGCGTAACATTCTACGCAAAGGTTCTGCAGCGCCCCATAATAGCTGATCACCCACGGTAAAAGCTGATAAGTACTCATCCCCCATTGCAAGCTTACGTAAACGTCCAACAGGCGTGCTCAATCCACCTGTAACAGCGGCAGGCGACAGTGATTGCATGGTTGCAACTTTTTCATTTGGCACTACGCGAGCCCATGGATTCGCCTCATTCAGCATGCTTTCTACTTCATCTAACGGCACATTTTTATTAAGCTTAAGGGTAAGCGCCTGCGAGTGACAACGCATAGCGCCAATACGCACACACAAGCCATCAATTACAACTGGATTGCTTTGGCGGCCTAAAATTTTATTGGTTTCAACGCCGCCCTTCCATTCTTCTTTGCTTTGACCATTGCCTAAGTCTTTATCAATCCAAGGAATCAAACTGCCTGCGAGAGGAGCGCCAAAATGAGGTGTAGGAAAACTCTCTGAGCGTATCATTTGCGCAACAGTTTTATCAATTTCCAAAATCGCAGATGCAGGGTCAGCCAACAATCCACTCACGGATTGATGAATTACACCCATCTGTTTAATTAGTTCACGCATGTTTTGCGCCCCTGCACCAGAAGCAGCCTGATACGTCATTGATGTAGCCCACTCTACTAGGTTAGCTTTAAATAAGCCATGCAATGCCATCAACATTAGAGAAACCGTGCAGTTACCACCAATCCAATTTTTTCCGCCTTTTATTAGCGCATCATGAATCACATGCATATTCACTGGGTCTAAAATGATGACTGCATCTTTTTCCATGCGCAAGGTTGAGGCCGCATCAATCCAATGTCCTTGCCAACCTGCTTGTCGCAGCTGTGGAAAAATCTCACTGGTGTAATCGCCCCCCTGACAGGTTAAAATCACATCCATGGCTTTTAGCGCATTGAGGTCTTTTGCGTCTTTGAGTGGTGCAGAGGTTTTTCCCACATGAGGTGCATCACCACCAATTTGTGAAGTGGTAAAAAATTGTGGCTCAATTAAAGCAAAATCCTGCTCTTCAATCATGCGTTGCATGAGCACTGAACCCACCATCCCGCGCCAACCAACAAATCCTACTTTTAACATACTATCAATCCATCTCTACGGCTTACTGCCGAGCTTAATTACTTTGTTGATTTTTGAACAGCTTCACCAGCTTTTTCCAAATCCTTACCAACACCTTGTATCGTATTACAAGCTGACAACATTAAAATTACGCAAACTAAGGCAATCATTTTTGACATCTCATACACTCCTTGTAAAACGTGATAGTTGAATTTTAGCAAATGTAAA
>CAYXGE010000017.1:1707-27447 GCA_964464435.1 uncultured Methylophilaceae bacterium | reverse complement strand
TTTTGGCCTGAAGACGGCATCAAAAACCCTTGTTTAGCAGGGTTGCCAGATTACCTCATGCAACACCCATTAATGCAACAAATATGGGATGGCATAGACCCGACGCAGGTGTGGGATAGCCATGTACATATTACTGGCACTGGCGATAGCCATGCCGGCGTATGGATGAACCCCAACATGCGCAGTTGGTTTCACCCCACTTTAAAAGCGCAAATGTTGTTTTACATGAATGCCAGTTGCGCTGATGAAACGCGTGTTGACCAAAGCTATGTTGAACGTTTGGCACAAGTCACTGCTGAAATGCCTGTTGGATTTAAATGTATGTTATTTGCCTTTGATTGGTTTCATGATGAGCAAGGCCATGCTGTCAAAGAACATTCTATTTTTCATGTGCCCAATGATTACACTGCATCTATTGCACAAGCCCACTCCGCCCATTTTGAGTGGGTCGCCTCCATACACCCATACCGAGCCGATGCCTTAGACGCGCTAGATAAAGCCGTTGCACAGGGTGCGCGCGCCATTAAGTGGTTGCCCTCTGGCATGGGTATAGACCCAGCATCCGCTAAGTGTGATGCGTTTTATAAAAAACTTGCCGCGCTTAATATCCCCATTATTACGCATACTGGTAGAGAGAGTGCCGTGCAAGGCGGTGACCAGCGCCACGGCAACCCACTACGCACGCGCCGTGCGCTAGACCATGGTGTGCGTGTGGTGCTGGCCCACTGCGCAAGCGATGGCGAAGATGAAGATTTAGATAATCAAAATCAATCGGTAAAGAGTATAGATTTGTTTTTTAGATTGATGGATACCGCAGATTATGCCAATACAGTATTTGGTGAGATTTCGGCAGTCACCCTCATTAACCACGCATGGGCTATTGGCCCCATTTTGGCACGAACCGATTTACATCATCGCCTCATCAATGGTTCAGATTATCCTTTGCCTGGCATTTTGCCATTGGTCAATACTGCCTACATTGCTAGCTTAGATTTATTAGATAATGCGCATGTGCCATTTTTACAAGCGCTAAAACGTTACAACCCGTTAATGTTTGATTTTGCATTAAAACGTCTCATGCGTTACAAAGGTATTGCATTGCCCAATCAAACATTTGAAACGAGACGTTTTTTTGAACCGCAACAATCGCATGCAAAACAAGCAGCTAATACCATGAATTAGACATATGAATAGACTCAAATTACCAATCTTTAAAAGACTGTTGTTAGCTATTGCACTCATTTATGTGGGGCTTTGCGTACTCATGTACTTTAAGCAAAAGTCCATGCTGTTTCCTGCACAGCATAGCAAACCTGTACCTGCCAACTGGCAACCAACGGCAGGTGATAGCCAAACGCAAGCCTATATTAAAGGGCAATGCGGCAAACTGCATGTTGCCAAATGGAACATTAATCAGGCCAAAGGCACTATTATGATGTTTCATGGTAATGGTGAATCGCTAGCGAGTATTGATGAGTATGCCTATGCCTTTCACCGCTTAGGTTACAACCTCATGGCTTGGGATTACCCAGGTTACGGACAATCTAGCGATTGTTGGTTTAGCCAAGACGATTTAATTGATGATGCTGAAGCCGCTTATCAATGGCTAGCCACACAAGAAAAACCTGAGCATATTTTTATTTTTGGTTATTCATTAGGTACAGGCTTGGCGCTAGCCACTGAGGCCAAGCACCAGCATAACCCTGTGTATTTAGTGGCGGCTTATGATGCCTTGGTAAATGTTGCCAAAGAAAATATTTCACGCTTGATTCCTGTTGATTTACTAATGCGCTACCCCATGCGCACCGAGGCATGGGTACAAAAAATTCAACAGCCCATTTATTTGATTCATGGCACGCAAGACAGATTAATACGACCCGAGCGCGCAAAAGGTTTAGTAGCAAGCGCGCCCAATAAAGTGAAACTTGAAATGGTGACAGGGGCAGGGCATGCAGAAGACACCTTATTTTTGTATCGAAATCAATGGTTAAAAAGATTACTACCGTAAATTAAAAGTGAAAATGAACAACTGATGAGTAACCAATTTACCCTGTTAAAAGAGCAACGGTTTAGACCCTTTTTCTTTACCCAGTTTTTGGGTGCGTTTAATGACAATGTGTTTAAAACCGCGCTCATTACCTTGGTGGCATTTCACGCCGCCAGCTTAACCAGTGTTAATAGTGCCACGCTTGCCACCTTATTACCTGGCTTGTTTATTTTGCCGTTCTTTTTGTTTTCTGCCACCGCAGGGCAACTCGCCGATAAATATGAACGTTCGCACATTATACGCATTGTAAAAGTGTTTGAAATTGGCATTATGTTATTTGCCAGCGCAGGATTTTTCTTACACAACATTGTGCTATTGGCCACCGCATTGTTTTTAATGGGGTCGCACTCCACCGTGTTTGGCCCAGTAAAATATGCGTATTTACCGCAACATCTTAAAGAAGATGAACTGATAGGCGGTAATGGCTTGGTAGAAATGGGTAGTTTTGTGGCTATTTTATTAGGGCAAGTGCTAGGCGCATGGCTAGCCATGCAAAGCCATTATGAAACGCTCACCAGCATCACAATTTTAGCGCTGGCTGTGATGGGCTATTTAACGAGTCGCGATATTCCGCACACACCAGCCCCTGCGCATGCCCTTAAAATCAATTGGAACCCGATTACCGAAACCTTCAATAACCTTAAATTTGCATGGCAGCACCAGCAAATCTGGCTGGCATTAGTGGCTATTTCATGGTTTTGGTTTTATGGTGCCACCTTATTAGCACAGTTTCCTAATCTTGCTAAAAACGTGCTGTATGGTGATGAAAGTGTTTTTATCATGCTACTAGCCGTTTTTTCTTTAGGTGTGGGCATCGGCTCTTTATTATGTGAAAAATTATCTAACCACAAAGTAGAACTTGGCTTGGTATTGTTTGGTGCCATTGGCTTAACGCTATTTGGCATTGACCTCTACTACAACGCCACTAGCATACATGAGGCGTATCAACATAAAGCCTTGTTTAGCAGCCAAAGCTTTTTAGCCGCTACTTACGATGCACAAGGTCAACGTATTTGGACGCATTGGATGTTACTCGCCGACATTGCATTACTTGGCTTATTTGCAGGCTTTTATATTGTGCCTTTATACACGCTGATACAAACCCGCGCAGAAAAAAGCCACCAGTCACGTGTGATTGCGGGTAATAATATTTTAAACGCCTTATTCATGGTCATTTCAGCAGGGTTTTCATTGGCATTACTGCAAAATGGCTATACTATTCCGCAATTGTTTTTAATCACTGCCTTACTCAATGTTGTTGTCATGATTTACCTTTGCTTGCGCCAACCAGAATACTTTAGCGCCTTTATTAAATGGATTTTTAAATCACCGTCATAAACATGCAATCCTCAGACTTATTCATTTTATTGCCTTACTTGCTGATGATTATGGCAAGCATTGTGCTGGTTCGCTATGCGTTTCCTAAAGGCGGCTGGCATCGTCGCTTTAGTTACCCCAATAAACGCATCGCCACCAAATACACCCTGTTTAGTTTGGGTCTAACATCAGCCGCTGTAATGTTACAGCAATACTATTGGCTATTACTCTGGCCAGCATTGGCTTTTGCATTGGTTGCAGCCGCGTATTCTGGCGTTGGCCCCTGTATTTTTCAAAAAGATGCTTTGGGTAAAAGTAGCTGGGCGGCCAGATGGGTATTATTGCCTTACCATTTACTCGCAAAATTATCCGCATGGTATTACAGCCAAGGCCTAGCGCCATACACCATGATAACTCCGCAATTGGCAGTGGGTGGCATACGCGCACCCAGCAAACAACGATGGGATGCAGTGCTAGACCTCACCACAGAATTTAACGCAACAGACCACAGCAACTACCTAAATTTACCTGTGCTCGACATCACCGTACCCAGTGCAGAAGTGCTTAAAACTGCCATGACATGGCTAGAACAACAACCTAAAGACAGTGTGATTTGTATTCACTGCGCGCTTGGGCTTTCGCGCTCTGCTACGGTTGCCGCAGCATGGCTAGTGCATTCAGGGCAAGCCCCCAACGCACGCGAAGCCTTTATTAAAATTAAACTCAAGCGCCCCATTGTGTGGGGTATGAAGCATGAAAACTTGATAGACGAACATATCAAAGCAGGGTGAATTTAGTACGTCTATTATTTAGAAAATAGTAAAATGTTTTACTTCTGACCACTCAATACATACGCTTTAGGCAATAACACCCAAATTTTTCCTGCTTGTTTCATCGCGCCTGCTTTTTTTCCCGCTTCTGCACCTGTGCCCCAATAAAAGTCAGCACGTACTTGGCCTTTAATCGCGCCTCCTGTATCTTGCGCTAGCATCATGCGTTTGAGCGGCACAGCACTATTGGGTTGTGTAGTAGATAAAAATAGTGGCGCACCAAGAGGCACATAACGTGGGTCTATCGCCACACTGCGCTCAGCCATAATAGGCACACCTAGCGCGCCTAGTGGGCCTGCTAAGCCAGATGGCATTTCTTTAAAAAATACATAGCTGGGGTTACTATTAAGTAACTCGGCAAGCTGGTCTATATTATTTTTTGCCCAATCTTTAATACCTTGCATCGAGGCTTTGTCAGCACTGAGTTGGCCTCTCTCTACCAATAAGCGCCCAATGGAATTGTAAGCTTGTCCATTTTGGTCGGCATAGCCAATCGGTACTTGCTCGCCGTTTTCAAGCTTGATAATGCCTGAACCTTGCACTTGCAAGAAAAAAGCATCAATCACATCATCCACCCAAAACAGTTCTTTACCTTTAAGTGGTGATGGCTCTTGCTCAATTTCTGCGCGGCTATAGTAGGGAATGACCTTATTGCCTTGTAAGCGCCCGCGCACGCGCTTGTTAGCAAGCTCAGGGTGCACTGCACTCACTTCAATGGTAAGTAAATCGTCTGGTTTGGCATACAAAGGGTAACGATATTGCGCCGTTGGCGTGCGGCTACCTTTTAAAATAGGTTGATAATAGCCTGTAATCAAACCGCTTTCAGTGCCATCGGCGTTGGTAGCCAAGTAGGGGGTAAAGTGATTTTTAAAATACTGTTGTAGCGCATAGTTGGTAGGCTTTTTAATGGCTAAAGCGGCCTCACAGGCGGTTTGCCATTGCACTTTAAATTTGAGCGTACTACAACTCTGCAACCAAGCAGGCCATGCTTTGAGTAAATCATCTTGCTTTAAGCCCTCAAGCTCTTCCCAACTAGCTGGGCGGTAGCCTGAAGTATCTACCACTTTTGCTGGCTCTGAAATAGGTTTTGCCGGCTCTACTTTTTTAACAGGCTCTGGTAATTGTATAGGGGGTTCAACAGGGCTGGTGTCTGATGGCGTAGCTTCTGCATTGGTTGCCGCAGGTGGCGGATTCACTACTTTTTTAGTTTTTTTACCCGCACAGGCAGTCAGTGCCAAGCAAAGGCATAACACTAAAATGTTGGCTTTAAACAAGATGCACTACCTAAGAAAATTAATGAATAACACGGGGCATGCTAAGAATAAATCGAGGAATTTTTACATCAAATTGTGTGCCATCTTCCGCTGTAATTTGATAAGTGCCTTCCATAAAGCCATCAGGCGTATTAATCACAGCACCACTCGTATATTGAAACTGCTCGCCCGGCTTAAGTAGCGGTTGCTCACCTACTACGCCTAATCCTCGCACTTCTTGTACGGTGTTTGTGGCATCGGTAATTAACCAATGACGGCTAATTAATTGCGCTGGCACACTGCCAATATTGGCAATTTTAACGGTGTATGAAAAAATATAGCGATGTTCATCACCTTCAGTTTGATCCGTCACAAAGGCGGCATCTACTATCACTTCAAATTCATATCGTTTGTCTGTGGTCATCTTGTTTAGCCTATTAAACCCGTGGTGAATAAACTACTGTGCCTTATTGAAAGCATGTTAAATCCGTTGCTTATCGTTCATGTAATACGCTATTCTACGTGGGCAAGCTTAGTATTGGCAAACCAAACCTTTGCTATTTTAAAACTCGCCACATAAACTATGCATAACAATCTTAAGGAGTATTTGTGCATACCACATTAATCACAGGTGCCAATAGAGGCATAGGCTTAACACTTACCACCCAATATTTAGCCGATGGCTGGCAGGTGATTGCTTGTAGCCGTGAAGCTAATCATGCGGCACTTACCAAACTGGCTAAACAATATCCAAAGCAGTTAACACTACATACTTTAGATGTTACTGACGCTTCACAAATCAATACCCTTGCTAGCGCATTAAAAGGCACGCCAATTGATGTATTAATTAACAACGCGGGCACTTATCCAGATAGCGTGTTTGGACAAACTGATGTGCAAGAATGGCTGCATGCGTTTCATGTCAACAGTATTGCGCCATTAAAAATGGCAGAAGCATTATTTGTTAATATCGCTGCTGGTCAACTTAAAAAAATCGTCACGCTTAGCAGTAAAATGGGTAGCATTGATGATAACACCAGTGGTGGCAGTTACCTTTACCGCACCAGCAAAACAGCAGCTAATATGGTGATGAAAACCCTAAGTATTGATTTAAAACCTTATGGGATTGCTTGTTGTGTGTTGCATCCGGGCTGGGTATTAACAGACATGGGGGGGCCAAATGCGCTTATTAACACTGAGCAAAGTGCAACCGGCTTAAGAAAAGTGATTGCCGAGCTAAATTTAGATAATTCTGGGCGCTTTATTGCCTATGACGGCAAGATTATCCCTTGGTAGAATAACAATACTGCGCACTGCGGGTGTAGTTCAATGGTAGAACGCTAGCTTCCCAAGCTCGATACGCGGGTTCGATTCCCGTCACCCGCTCCATTATTCAAGTGATGTTTGCAGAGAAATTAGAGGCGCTTGGCTTACTTCTATCCAACCTCGACGCGGCTTGTCTAAATCCAAAATGAGGTATACCAACACAACAATTAACATCACCATCATATAACTCACTAAAGATGGTCGATGCTTAGCATAGCCAGAAGCATAACCAATAATGGCACCTGCAATTAGAAAAGTAATGTAAAGCAAAGTTAATACTTCTTCTGGCACATGACGATCTAAATTGGCATTACGTGAAGAAAAACTATCAAAAACTTCATTAAGTGCTTGGATAAAGAGACCTGTTTTAACAGGGTTAGGGTCAACTTCACTGGCTTTTATCGCTATATTCCATAAAGTATTTTGTGTAGCAACTGTTTTAGCTAGCAATTGTTGTCTTGGCTTGGGTTCAGCCAAAGAAATGGCACTTTCTTGCACACGTAAGTCAACATATTGTTTTAGTTGTTTGCTAGCCTCTTGTATTAACTCACTTGGCAAAAGTTGCGCCCTTAAATATGCGGTACCAATAGCATTGGCCTCATTCACCACCGCTTGGCTTCTGCTATCAAACCTTTCTAAGGATAAAGAAAACGTAAAACCTAGTAGTAGCGCCAATAAGCCTAAAATTGACGATTGAATAGCATCTACATGTGACTTTGTAGCAGATGTCGCTTTTGAATTTCTTTTTAGCCCTTGTCTATAGCCAACTTCAATGGCAATCCCCATCGTAACAAGTAGCATGAGTGCAATATAAATACTATTCATCTCATACATTTGAGCCACCTTTTGATTATTTTACAATCATTAAATCAAGTTAAACTTCAATCATTTCAAAGTCAGATTTACCTACACCACAATCTGGGCAACGCCAATCTTCTGGCACATCTTCCCAGCGTGTACCCGCTGCCAAGCCCTCTTCTGGGCAACCTTTTTCTTCTTCGTATATCCAACCACATACTGTACACATCCAAGTTTTCATTGATTGCCCTTTCATAAAATTAAAAAAACCGTTGGAGGTAAAAAATGAATTAAGCCCTAAATTAGGCTAAAATAGCATATTAGCAACAATACCTTAACAAAAGCACGTACTTTTTATTAGCTTCGATTACTGACCCTTTATGAATCTTTCACCTCCCGCCGTGCTTACTTTTGCCGCTACCGACCCAAGCAGTGGCGCAGGCTTACAAGCTGACATTTTAACCTTTGCAAGCATTGGTTGTTTTCCATTGTCTGTGGTTACCGCCATTACCGCGCAAGATACCGTTGGCGTTGAAAACATCATGGTGTTTGATTCTGATTGGGTAAATGAGCAAGCACGTACTATTTTAGAAGATGTGCAAGTGGCCGCTTTTAAAATTGGCATGCTCGGCTCTGTCGAAAATGTAGCGGTCATTGCAGAAATTATGGCCGATTACCCAGATGTACCGCTGCTCATAGACCCCATTTTATCTTCAGGTCGCGGCGATGAACTCGCCAATGAAGAAATGCAAGAAGCCATGATAGACCTGCTTTTCCCTCAGGCTACGCTTATCACGCCCAACAGCATAGAGGCGCGTCGCTTTGCCTATTTTGATGATGACAGCGATGAATCAGAAACTGCTTCTTTAGATGACTGTGCTGAACGCTTGCTACAAATGGGGCCAGAGTTTGTGATGATTACCGGCACACACGAACGCACTAACGAAGTGATTAATACCATTTATGGTGAAAAGGCGCTCAAAAAGGCCTACCACTGGGAGCGCCTATCTGGCAGTTATCACGGTGCAGGATGCACCCTCACCTCAGCCATTGCGGCTTGTTTAGCACATGGGCTCACCATGGAAGAGGCCATTACAGAAGCGCAAGAATATACTTGGCAAACCCTTAAAAACGGCTTTAGACCAGGCATGGGGCAACTCATACCCGACCGCATGTTTTGGGCGCGCGATGAAGATGATGAGCCAAAATCAAGCGCATAAGATACGCAGAAAAATCTAAACATTTTAAAATTTAGCTTCACAGATTAAGTAACATCATTAAATATCATTTGAAGATTTTTACCATGACATCACGTAACCAATCACTTTTTGAAAAATCACAACAACTCATCCCTGGCGGTGTTAATTCACCCGTGCGGGCATTTCGCTCGGTTGGCGGCACACCGGTATTTTTTGAAAAAGGCTTAGGCTCAAAACTTTGGGATGTAGATGGCAAAGAATATATCGACTACATCAACTCTTGGGGCCCGATGATTTTAGGGCATGCTCACCCTGAGGTGGTTGCCGCGGTGCAAACAGCCGCCGCGCGTAGCCTTTCTTTTGGCGCGCCAACAGGGCTAGAGTTAGAAATGGCAGAACTGATTAATAAGCTTGTGCCAAGTATGGAGCAAGTGCGTTTAAATAGTAGTGGCACCGAGGCCACCATGAGTGCCATTCGCACGGCGCGTGGTTTTACAGGGCGAGACAAAATCGTAAAGTTTGAAGGTTGCTACCATGGCCATTCTGATGGCTTGTTGGTCAAGGCTGGCTCTGGCTTGCTGACGTTTGGTGAGCCTGATTCTGGTGGTGTTCCAGCGAGTGTGGCTGCTCACACACTTACACTAGAATATAACAACACACAACAATTGCACGATTTGTTTAAAGCCTCTGGCGATGATATTGCCTGCGTGATTATTGAGCCGGTAGTAGGCAATATGAATTTAATTGTACCCACCATGGAGTTTTTGCAAACCCTGCGTAGCTTATGCACTAAACACGGTGCAGTATTAATTTTTGATGAAGTCATGACAGGCTTTAGAGTGGCTTTGGGCGGTGCCCAAGCCTTGTATGGCATCACGCCTGATATGACAACGCTAGGCAAGGTGATTGGTGGTGGCTTGCCAGTGGGGGCATTTGGTGGCCGTAAAGATATTATGCAGTGCTTAGCACCTGTAGGTAAGGTATACCAAGCGGGTACACTTTCTGGCAACCCAGTTGCTGTAAGCGCTGGCTTAACTACGCTTAAATTAGTGCAAGCAGAAGGCTTTTATGAAACGCTTACTGCTAAAACTAAACAGCTTATGGATGGTCTAGTCAAAGTAGCGAGTGATGCGGGGGTAATGTTTACCGCGCAAAACGTGGGCGGCATGTTTGGGCTTTATTTTGCGCAACAGATTCCAGCTTCATATAGCGATATGTTGAAAACAGACAAGGCTGCGTTTAATCAATTTTTTCATAGCATGCTAGATAGCGGTATCTATTTAGGGCCTTCTGCTTTTGAGGCAGGCTTTGTTTCGGCCGCTCATTCTGAGGCAGATATCACCGCAACGATTAACGCTGCCAAAAGCGCATTTGCTAAAATGGCTTAAAGATTGCTTTAAACATTCTCAACCTTTAAATATTCCCAGCTTAAATTTTTGCACCTATGTGATTGAACTCGCATGAATTTAACGGTATTATTGAAGGTTCCGCTAAAATATTTTATGTTAATTTTACAGAGCATTAACAGGGGCAAACAGTTTGGGCACGCAAGAACATTCAGTTGAGCATTTATCAGCGCAACAAATAGCCACAGAAGGCTTATACAACGCACCATTACAACAAGGCTTGTATAACCCTGCCAACGAGCATGACGCTTGTGGTGTAGGGTTTATTGCACATATTAAAGGTAAAAAAAGCCATAAAATTATTCAACAAGGCTTAACCATTTTAGATAACCTTACGCACCGTGGCGCAACAGGTTATGACCCAAAATTGGGCGATGGTGCAGGTATGTTGGTGCAATTACCAGATGCTTTTTTACGTAAAGAAGCCGCAAAGCTCAACATTACTTTGCCTGCGTTGGGTGATTACGCTTGTGGTATGGTGTTTTTGCCGCAATCAGAAAATGGTCGAATTGCATGCGAAGCGATTATTGCCCGCATTGTGCATGAAGAAGGCCAAAGCATTTTAGGCTGGCGTGACGTACCGCGTGACAATTCTGATTTAGCAGTCGCAGCAAAAGCCATTGAGCCAAATATGCGCCAAGTATTTGTTGCACGCGGCGTCAATACCACTACCGATTACTTTGAACGCAAATTATTTGTGATTCGCAAACGTGTAGAACATGCTGTGCGCGCCCTAAAACTGGATGATACTGAGCAGTTCTATATTCCCTCATTGTCATCGCGCACTTTGGTTTACAAAGGCATGTTGCTTGCCAATCAAGTGGGCACTTACTACAAAGACTTACAAGATGAAACCTTTGTTTCTGCCTTGGCTTTGGTGCATCAACGTTTCTCAACGAATACATTCCCGCAATGGGATTTAGCACATCCTTTCCGTATGATTGCGCATAATGGTGAAATCAACACTGTACGTGGTAACGTCAACTGGATGGCAGCCCGTCATGAAGCCATGCGTTCAAACCTATTAGGTGAGGACTTAGAAAAACTTTGGCCTCTTATTAATGAAAATCAGTCTGACTCTGCTTGTTTTGATAATGCGCTAGAGCTCTTAGTAGCAGGTGGTTACTCTTTACCTCACGCGATGATGATGTTGATTCCTGAAGCATGGTCTAGCAATAATTTGATGAGTGAAGACCGCAAAGCGTTTTATGAATATCACGCAGCGCTAATGGAACCATGGGATGGCCCAGCCGCAGTTGCCTTTACAGATGGCAAAATGATAGGCGCAACCTTAGACCGTAATGGCTTGCGCCCAGCACGTTACCTCATTACAGATGATGACCATGTGTTAATGGCCTCAGAAATGGGCGTGCTAACATTCCCACAAGAAAATATTGTCAAAAAATGGCGCTTACAGCCTGGCAAAATGTTCCTCATTGATATGGAACAAGGTCGCATTATTGATAATGAAGAGCTTAAAGATAGCCTTTCAAAGGCCAAACCATATCGTGATTGGATTGCTAAATCACGTACACACTTGAGTGATTTGCCAAAAATTGATACCAAACTTAGTATCAACGCCTCATTACTAGACGCACAACAAGCGTTTGGTTATTCACAAGAAGACCTTAAATTCTTAATGTTGCCGATGGCAACAAGCGGCGAAGAAGCCGTTGGCTCTATGGGTAATGATAGCGCCCTCACTGTGCTTTCACACAAGGCAAAACCCTTTTATCACTACTTTAAGCAATTATTTGCCCAAGTGACCAACCCACCGATTGACCCGATTCGAGAAGAATTAGTGATGTCTTTGGTCACCTTTATTGGGCCTAAACCTAATTTGCTCGGCGTGGATGAAACTAATCCACCATTACGTTTAGAAGCCAGCCAGCCCGTGTTAATGCCCTATGAATTAGCGCAACTACAACAGATTGATCAACATACACAAAATCGCTACCGCGCCTTAACCTTAGACATGACCTATCCATTATCCAATGGTAAGGCAGGTATGGCAGCAGCGATTGATGCGCTTTGTAACGCGGCTGAAAAAGCAGTGAATGATGGCTTTAACTTGCTGATTTTATCTGACCGCAATATTGCAGCACAACAAATGGCTATTCCTGCATTATTAGCCACCGCTGCAGTACACTTGCATTTAGTAAACGCAGGTTTGCGCACCAATACAGGTTTGGTGGTAGACACTGGTTCAGCCCGTGAAACCCACCACTTTGCCTTGCTTGCTGGTTACGGCGCAGAGGCAGTTTGCCCATGGTTAGCCATGGAAACCATCGCTAGTATGGGCTTAACTGACAGCTATGAAGCACAAAAGAAATTTGTAAAAGCAGTCGGCAAAGGCTTGTATAAAGTCATGTCAAAGATGGGTATTTCAACCTACCAATCTTACTGTGGTGCACAAATTTTTGAAGCCATCGGTCTCAATGATGATTTTGTCAATAAATACTTCATTGGTACTGCCAGCAACGTCGGCGGTATTGGCCTTGATGAGGTGGCAGAAGAAGCATTACGCTTACATCAAGCGGCTTTTGGTCATGACCCTGTTCTCGCCAACGCGCTTGATGCAGGTGGCGAGTATGCATTCCGTGTGCGTGGTGAAGAGCATATGTGGACACCTGACTCCATTGCCAAACTGCAAAATGCAACGCGCACCAACTCAGCAAGCACTTATAAAGAATACGCTAAGCTCATTAATGACCAAACTAAGCGTCATTTAACCTTGCGTGGCTTATTTGAAATCAAATCCATTGGTGCACCTGTGCCACTAGAAGAAGTTGAGCCTGCCAAAGAAATTGTTAAACGTTTTGCCACAGGCGCAATGTCGCTTGGCTCTATTTCTACCGAAGCCCATGCAACACTAGCTATTGCCATGAACCGTATTGGCGGTAAGTCAAACACTGGTGAAGGTGGTGAAGATGCTTTGCGCTTTATTCCGCTGAAAAAAGACAGCACCATGGCTGAAGTGATTGGCAAATCACTGATTGAAGTGGATATTCCACTCAAAGCTGGTGACAGCATGCGTTCAAGCATTAAACAAGTAGCTTCTGGCCGTTTTGGAGTCACTGCGGACTATCTCGCCAATGCGGATCAAATCCAAATTAAAATGGCACAAGGTGCAAAACCTGGCGAAGGCGGTCAATTACCAGGTCATAAAGTCAGCGGTTATATTGCCAAACTGCGTTTTTCAGTGCCTGGCGTTGGCTTAATTTCACCACCGCCGCACCATGATATTTACTCTATTGAAGATTTGGCACAACTGATTCATGATTTGAAAAATGCCAATCCAAAAGCCTCTATTTCAGTGAAATTGGTATCTGAAACTGGAGTAGGTACGGTAGCTGCTGGGGTGGCTAAAGCCAAAGCTGACCATATTGTGATTGCAGGTCACGACGGTGGTACGGGTGCATCGCCTTTATCCTCAGTTAAACATGCTGGCTCTCCATGGGAAATCGGCTTGGCTGAAACACAACAAACTTTAGTGCTCAACAACTTGCGTGGTCGCGTAGTGGTGCAAGTAGATGGCCAAATGAAAACAGGGCGTGATGTGCTAATTGGCGCATTATTAGGAGCCGATGAGTTTGGTTTTGCCACTGCACCGCTAGTGGTTGAGGGCTGTATTATGATGCGTAAGTGTCATCTCAACACTTGCCCAGTGGGTGTGGCAACACAAGATCCTGAGTTACGTAAGAAATTTACTGGCCAGCCAGAACACGTGGTTAACTATTTCTTCTTTGTAGCTGAAGAAGTGCGTGAACTCATGGCACAAATGGGCATTCGCAAGTTTAATGATTTGATTGGCCGCAGTGATTTACTCGATATGCGTGCTGGTATTGACCATTGGAAAGCTGCCGGCTTAGATTTCAGCAAAATTTTCTATCAACCTAAAGTGGCCAACAATGTTTCTCGCTATAACACAGAAAGCCAAGACCACGGGATTGCCAAGGCGCTTGATAACAAGCTGATTGCAGAAGCCAAAACAGCGTTAGAAAATGGCTCAAAAGTAGTGATTGAAACCCCAATTACTAGTATGAACCGCACCGCAGGTACCATGCTATCAAACCAAGTGGCAAGCCGTTATGGTCATGCAGGATTGCCTGATGACACCATTACCGTCAAACTGAGTGGCATTGCTGGTCAAAGTTTTGGCGCATTTTTGGCTCATGGCATTACTTTTGAGCTTACAGGTGAAGGCAATGACTATGTAGGTAAAGGTTTATGTGGTGGAAAAATCATTATTCGTAAACCAGCTACTTTCAAAGCTGAAGCCGCTGAAAATATCATCGTAGGTAACACTGTCATGTATGGTGCTACCACAGGTGAAAGTTTCTTTAGTGGTGTTGCAGGCGAACGTTTCTGCGTACGTAACTCTGGCGCTAGTGCTGTCGTAGAAGGCGTTGGTAACCACGGTTGTGAATATATGACCGGCGGCACTGTTGTGGTATTAGGTCAAACAGGCCAAAACTTTGCAGCGGGCATGTCTGGTGGTGTTGCTTATGTGTATGACGTAGATGGTATGTTTGCGCAACGTTGCAACATGAGCATGGTCAGCCTAGAAAAAGTGGAAGCAGCCAACCATGTACCTGCTGGTAGTATTATGCATTTAGGTGTGCCTGATGAAGTAACTTTATTAGCGCTCATCTCAAAACATGTTAATTACACAGGCAGTGAACGTGCAAAAGAGTTGCTGGCTAACTGGGAAACAGCAAGAACTAAATTTGTTAAAGTCATGCCAAATGAATACAAACGCGCGCTTACAGAAATGGCCGCGGCAGCAAGTAAGGAAGCAGCATAATGGGTAAAGTTACTGGATTTATGGAGTTTGACCGCCTGTCAGAGGCTAACTTGCCTGTGCCAGAGCGCGTTAAAAACTACAAAGAGTTTGTTTTACATTTAACAGATGACCAAGCAAAACAACAGGGTGCTCGTTGCATGGATTGTGGTATTCCATTCTGTATGAGTGGTTGTCCTATCAACAATATTATTCCTGATTGGAATGATTTGGTGTACCAACAAGATTGGCGTAATGCGATTGATGTGTTGCACTCCACCAATAATTTTCCTGAGTTTACAGGCCGCATCTGCCCAGCACCTTGTGAGGCGGCGTGTACCCTCAATATTAATAATGATGCAGTAGGCATCAAATCTATTGAGCATGCCATTATTGATAAAGCTTGGGAAAACGGTTGGGTAACACCGCAAGTGCCTGCGCAAAAAACGGGTAAAAAAGTGGCCGTTGTAGGTTCTGGCCCTGCTGGTTTAGCCGCGGCTCAACAACTTGCTCGCGTTGGCCACAGCGTAGTTGTCCTAGAAAAAGAAAACCGTATTGGTGGTTTATTACGTTACGGCATTCCTGATTTTAAAATGGAAAAAAGCCACATTGACCGCCGCATGGCGCAAATGCAAGCTGAAGGTGTTGAGTTTCGTACAAACCAATATGTTGGTGAAAACGTAAAAGCAGATGACTTAGAGAAAGAATTTGATGCGGTGATTTTGGCGGGTGGCGCTGAATATCCACGTGATTTGCCCGTAGAAGGACGCAACTTAGACGGCGTACATTTTGCGATGGATTTTCTCACCCCACAAAATAAAGTAGTAGCTGGTGACAAAATTGAAAACCAAATCATGGCAACAGCCAAACATGTTGTGGTCATTGGTGGTGGTGATACAGGTTCAGACTGCGTAGGTACCTCTAACCGTCATGGTGCGTTATCTATTACGCAGTTTGAATTAATGCCACAACCACCAGAAAAAGAAGATAAAAATTTAGTTTGGCCTAACTGGCCGCTTAAAATGCGTACTTCAAGTTCTCATGAAGAAGGTGCAAACCGTGATTGGTCAATTACAACCAAAAAATTAATTGGCGAAAATGGCAAAGTCACACACTTGGTTGGCGCAAAAGTAGAATGGAAAGACGGCAAAATGACAGAAATCGCAGGTACTGAGTTTACCATTCCTGCGGATTTAGTATTACTTGCGATGGGTTTTGTTTCACCTGTACAAAAAGTACTTGATGCCTTTGGCGTAGAAAAAGATAACCGTGGCAATGCCAAAGCCACCACAGATGGCGAAGGTTGCTACAAAACAAGTAAAGCTAAAGTATTTGCTGCTGGCGATATGCGTCGTGGTCAATCACTAGTAGTTTGGGCGATTCGTGAAGGCCGTCAATGCGCGCGCGAAGTCGATGCGTTTTTGATGGGTAGTTCTACATTACCTAGATAATGAGCACACTCAAATAAAAAATAGTATTGGGGATACTACACGTATCCCCAAGTTTTTTGAGCATAAACAATGACAACTTTACAAAACGATACTTTTCTTCGCGCATTAATGCGCCTGCCTACCGAATACACCCCTGTTTGGATGATGCGTCAGGCTGGGCGCTATTTACCAGAGTACCGCGAAAGCCGCAAAACGGCAGGTAGTTTTATGGATTTGTGCAAGAGCGCACAATTTGCTACCGATGTCACGTTGCAGCCTCTTGACCGCTACCCAGAGCTAGATGCTGCGATTCTATTCTCTGATATTCTCACCATACCAGACGCAATGGGTTTAGGCTTGTCATTTGAGGCAGGTGAAGGTCCTCGTTTTGCGCACACCTTACAAGAAGAAGCAGACATATTAAAACTTACTGTGCCCGACATGAGCGAATTGCAATATGTGTTTAATGCCGTGTCTAGCATTCGTAAAGCGTTAAATGGTCGTGTGCCCTTAATTGGTTTTTCTGGTAGCCCTTGGACGCTCGCCACCTATATGGTTGAAGGCAAAGGCGGAACGGATTTTCTTAACACCAAAAAAATGGCCTATGCACGCCCAGATTTACTTCACCATATTTTAGAAACCACTGCACAAACTGTCATTCAATACTTAAACGCACAAATTGCAGCGGGTGCACAAGCAGTAATGATTTTTGACTCATGGGGTGGCGCATTATCACACAATGCTTACACTGAGTTTTCTCTCAATTACATGCAAAAAATTGTCGCAGGGCTCACCAAAACATCTGAAGGTAAAAAAGTACCTAGCATTGTGTTTACCAAAGGCGGAGCTTTGTGGCTAGAAGCACAGGCTGAGATTGGTGCGGATGCGCTGGGATTAGATTGGTCTGTGGATATAGGTCAAGCACGTGCACGCGTAGCCAATAAAGTAGCGTTGCAAGGCAATATGGACCCCGCTATTTTACTCAGTACACCTGAGGCAATAGAAAAAGAAGTGGCTAGTATTTTAGCCAGTTACGGTCACGGCAATGGCCATATATTTAACTTGGGGCATGGCATTACGCAATTTACCCCGCCTGAGAATGCAGAAGCAATGCTAAAAGCAGTAAAAAAATTGAGTCCACAATATCACACCTCATCTGTTTGACGCATCACATGCTGGTTTAAGTAGCCACTAACCTGATTTAGCATCGCATGTAGTTGAAAATATAATGTAATTGTTTAGAATAATTTACTCATTTGATTGCACAAGCTTTGTTTTTTAGGTTAGATTATCGCAATACTTATAACAATTTTGCTATTTTCACTACTGACTCATGAATCCAACCATTATTAAGCGCATTGTTATTGCATTTGCACTTGTTGTGCTTAGTTACTTGTTATTCATGAAAGAGCCGCAAGCGCCGCAAATTATCACTACGATTAAAGAGCTACCAAGTCCTACTGCCGAAGTAAAACCCTCACCAGTGCCTGTTACTTCACCTAAGCCTGCTATTGAAACTCCAGCATCTCAAACGCCAGATGCTGCAACCAAGCAAGTTAGCAGCACAAAGTCGATTGTAGACACCATTAATGCCAATGATTTAAAAGTGCAGTATCTTAATCCTGAGGCGCCATGTCCTGCCAAACAGCAGTCTTGCTATGCCTTACCAGGCGGTATGACCATTGATGCCTCATGCCCAACCTATAAGCCAGTTTGGGCCTATATTTCTTTAGATAATGGCTTAACTTGGTCACAAGTAGGGTGTTATGCCACGGAGTTTGATGCAGAAAAAGCCATCAAAAAAGCAGAACAAACTGGTAGTGTTCAGTTAAATTCTAACCAGCTTGTTACCGGTAAGTTAAAATCTCCAGAAAAACCCTTGGCACAAGTCGAACCGCCTCATAACAATTTAGGCACTATTCAAGAAACCCCAGACACAAAACCTACAGAGCCTAAAATGGCTGAAAAACCTGTTGAACCAGCACCTTTACCTGCGCCCGTAGCTGTTTCAGCGCCAGAAAAATCTACAAGCACAGCGATTGAGAAGAAAGCAGAAAAACCTGCAGATGTAAAACCTGTGACCGAAAAACCTAAAGATTTAAGCCCTGACGAATTGAAAACAACTGAACATAAAACTAATAGCGAAAAAGCAAAACCAGCCAAGCTGGATAAGCCTAAGCCAACAGAAGATTTAACGGTAAACTTTAAAACTGCTTTTGGTTTAGTAAGCGTTGAAAAACGCACTTACCCTAATTTAGAAATGAAACAAAAAGCCATTTCTATGTGGGATAACGGTCAGCGCTTGCTAGAGCCTGATGGCTCAATTAATGAAAAATATATGGTAAAACCTAAAGACTCTGTCTTGCTACCTGGTAATCAGTAAGCTTCCGAAACACTGCATGCTATAATTCTAGCGGGTCAACATCCAGACTCCACCTTACTTTTGTGGCCATTGGTTGCTGTCTAATCCAGTCCACCCAAACTCGCAATAATTGTTGCAAATGTACACGCTGATTGGCTTGTAATAATACTTGCCCACGCTCCATGCCTTTTAAACGTTCCATTTGTGGTCTAACCACATCGTAAACCATCACTTTTAACCTTAAATCGCGGGCGTATTGGGCACATGCACTTAAAAACTTCTCAACCAATCTGTAATCATTAGCTTCAGCCCGCAATATGGCAATAAATGCATAGGGCGGAAACAAGGTCAGCTCACGCTCTTGTAATAAACTTTGTGCAAAATGGGCAAAGTCTTGTTGTGCAAGGGCGGCAAATAAAGGGTGGTTTGTATGCGCTGTTTGTATGAGCACCTCGCCCGCTTTATCAGCCCGACCAGCGCGACCAGCCACCTGCATCAATTGTGCAAACAAACGCTCCGAAGCTCTAAAGTCAGGGCTAAATAAAGCGCTATCGGTATCTAACACCCCTACTAAGGTGAGGTTGGGGAAATCATGGCCTTTAGCCAACATTTGTGTGCCCACTAAAATATCTACATGGCCAGCATGAACGTCCGCTAACATCTCCCCCAATGCATGTTTACGACGCGTGCTATCTCTATCCACACGTTGAATCTTGGCTTCTGGCAATAACGCTTGCAGCGTTTCTTCAAGACGCTGCGTACCGTGACCCGTTGGGTAAAGGTCTAGATTGCCGCAACTAGGGCAGGCACGTACAATTTTTTCTTCATGCCCACAATGATGACAGCGTAACTTTCCTTGACGTAAATGCACCACTAGGCGAGCCGAACATCGAGTGCATGGGGCTATCCACTGACATGCACTGCAATGCAATAGTGGGGCATAGCCTCTACGATTTAAAAACAATAAGCTCTGCTCGCCTTTGGCTAAACGCTGCTTGAGCGCTTTAATCAAGGGCAGTGATAAGCCATCTTGCATGGGCGTTTTGCTTATATCCACACAAGCAATTTTTGGTAGCATGGATTGCGCAACCGCACGTTGTTTAAGTTGCAATAAACCGTATTTTTGCGTGGTTGCGTTGTACCAGGTTTCTAACGAGGGAGTGGCAGAGCCCAGTACAATTGGAATATTACGCTGTTTTGCCCGCATTAATGCCACATCACGTGCTGAGTAACGCATGCCTTCTTGCTGTTTGTAAGAACCGTCATGCTCTTCATCGACAATCATCATGGCAAGATTGGGCATGGGGGTAAACACACTTAAACGTGTACCTATCACAATTCTCGCCTCGCCTGATTGTGCCGCTTGCCAATTGCTTAAACGCTCAGACTCCCCAAGGTTACTATGCAAGGCGACCAGTGGTAGATGCGGAAAACGCATACGAAACCTTGCTTCTAATTGAGGCGTGAGGTTAATTTCTGGCACTAATACCAATACCTGATTTAACGGCTGTACTAATACCTGCGCCAATAAGCGCATATATACTTCGGTTTTGCCACTTCCAGTAATGCCATATAACAACCACGGTTTAAAGCCAGAACTTGATTGAATGGTCTCTATCGCATGCTGTTGTTCTGGGTTAAGTGCCGGCGGGGCAGAGGCTGAATTGGCTAATAACTGCGCCGCTGCAAACACTTCATAACGCTCTACCCAAGCCAGTTCTATTAGCTGCGTGATGGCTTTTTTCCAAGAGCTTGAAAGTTCTGCAAGCTGACTTTGCGATAGCGTTTGTTGGGCTTTTAGCGCTTCAAAAACTCTTTTTAACACAGGCTTACGCGCTGGTAACGCTAATACATCGGCTTGTTGCCCTAATACAGTTAAACGATAAGCAAATGTTTTGCGTGCAGTGGCGGGGGCAATTTGCCGCATACGCGCAGGCAGTATCGTCATCAACGCCTGACCCAATGGCGTTTGATAATATTCCGCACAAAACTGCATTAATTTAAATGTGGCCCCATCAATACAAGGCTCTTCACGAAACACTTGCAACACTGGTTTAAGTTTATCTAAAGCAATATCAGTGTCTGTTGCGGTCTTAACAACAATGCCCACCATCTTTCGATGACCAAACGACACCAATACGCGCTGACCAATATGCACCGCCTGCCCATCAGAAAGATAGTCAAATAATCGGTTAAGCGGCACATCAAGGGCAATTTTTAGAATAATCGGCTGCATTATGTATAAGTTTACCGCATCATCATGATTTCGCGTTCTAATAGATAATCTGAGTTAAAATACTGGCTTTGTGATTACTGGTTTTTAGTTTTGAAAGCTCATCTTATAGATTTACTTACACAATCTGCGCATCAGGTAGTCGCAGAGAGTGAAATCAACATTCAACTTGATAGACCAAAATCGTCAGAACATGGTGATTTTGCAACTAACTTAGCCCTTGTATTGGCTAAACCACTGCGCCAAAATCCGCGCGCCATTGCTGAACGTTTAATTCAACATTTACCGCCATCATCTTATGTAGATAAAGTTGAAATTGCAGGTGCAGGATTTATTAATTTCTTTTTAAGTGCTGCAGCAAAACAGCTTGTTATAAAAGAAATTCTAAGCACCGGCGAACAATTTGGTAAAAATAACAGTGGCCAAGGACAAAAAGTGCAAGTGGAGTTTGTTTCAGCTAACCCTACTGGCCCATTACATGTGGGGCATGGTCGCGGTGCGGCTGTTGGTGATTGCCTATGTCGTTTGCTCGTTGCTAATGGCTGGGATGTCACACGTGAGTTTTATTACAACGACGCAGGCGCGCAAATTGATAATCTCACAAAATCTGTGCTTGCTCGCGCGCAAGGCATTGCACCTAATAGCCCTGAGTTTCCTGAAGATGGCTATCGCGGCGATTATATTATGGAGATTGCCCATGCGTATCTGGCTAAAAGCACAGTCGTGGCTGATGACATGGCAGTGACCGCAAGCGGTGATTTAAGCGATTTAGAAAGCATACGCAAATTTGCTGTCGCATATTTACGCCATGAGCAAGACATGGACTTACAAGCGTTTCAAATCAAGTTTGATGTGTTTTCATTAGAAAGCGCTTTGTATACTTCAGGTAAGGTAGAAAACACGGTACAAGCCCTAGTTCAAAGCGGTCATACCTACGAGCAAGACGACGCACTTTGGTTACGCACTACTGATGTAGAAGTAATGATTGATGGGCAAATGAAGCGCGATGACAAAGACCGTGTGATGCGTAAAAAAGAAGGCGGTTACACCTACTTTGTGCCCGATGTAGCATACCATTTGGACAAATGGCAACGTGGCTTTAAGCGCGTGATTAACGAACAAGGGGCTGACCATCACAGTACCATTACCCGCGTTCGTGCGGGCTTGCAAGCGCTTAATGTCGGCATTCCACAAGGCTGGCCTGAATATGTGTTGCACCAAATGGTTACCGTGATGCGTGGTGGTGAAGAAGTTAAGCTATCTAAACGCGCAGGCAGCTATGTCACCTTGCGTGATTTAATTGAAGAAGTTGGCTGCGATGCCACACGTTATTTTTTAGCCGCACGTCGCGCAGATTCTCAGTTGGTATTTGATATTGATTTAGCACGCGCGCAAACCACAGACAACCCGGTGTACTATATTCAATACGCCCATGCACGTATTTGCAAAGTGCTCAGTTTATGGGGTGGTGAGGTAAGTCAACTCAACAATACCGATTTAAGCTTGCTTACCTCTGCGCATGAATCTGCGCTCATGCAACGCTTAAGTAGCTATCCAGAAACCGTGCTCAGTGCCATGCAAGATTTAGCCCCGCATATCATAGCCACTTACTTAAAAGAATTAGCCAGCGATTTGCATAGTTACTACAATGCTGAGCAATTTTTAGTGGATAATGAAGCATTAAAACATGCACGCATGGCACTCATAGTTGCCACACGCCAAGTGTTGCAAAACGGCTTATCCTTGTTGGGTGTTAGCGCCCCACAAAGCATGTAAGCAAGGGAGAACAAAATGAGTAAAGACTATAAACCCGCAGTTGCAAGAGAAAAACCTGCTAGTAAAGGTAGCCCGTTTATGACAGGCTTATTAATTGGACTGCTGTTAGGTGTTGGCATTTCATTAGCCGTGGTACTCATGATAAAAGGTAGTAGCAGTCCTTTTTCAGACAATGGCACACAAGGTGCGGCGATTGATGCCTCAACCAAAAGCAATAAATCCCCTGAACCAACTGACCCAGAAGCCGTTGCTAAAACGAATCCTGAAGCAGCGGCAGAAGAAGATGGCAAACCACGTTTTGATTTTTATACCATCTTACCTGGCAGTGAGTCACAGGTGACGGAAGAAGAAGTCAAGCTCAAAGAAGCAGAAGAAGCTTCACAAACTGTTAGCGAAAACTACTTTTTACAAGTTGGTGCATTTCAAAATGAAGAAGATGCTGACAACCAAAAAGCCAAACTTGCGTTATTAGGTCTTGAGGCCATTGTGCAAACAGCTGAAATTCCAGAAAAAGGTATCTGGCATCGGGTTCGGGTGGGCCCTTTTGGCAATTTAGACCAAATAAATAAAGCGCGAGCTGATTTAGTAGCGAACGGATTTAATGCTGACCTCATCAAAGTAAAGAGCCAAGTGGAAAATCCATAGGCTGATTTAATTTAACAAAAGGAATAAAGAATGAAAAAGATTTTAGCGGGTTTATTATTACTAGCTTCAAGCCTAGTCATGGCTGAGCCAAAAATGGGGCAAGATTTTGACCAAACGACTCAGCAGATACCTACCGATAACAAAGCCAAAATTGAGGTAATGGAACTGTTTTGGTATGGTTGCCCTCATTGCTACCACCTTGAGGCACCGCTTAACGCTTGGGTAAAGAAATTACCCGCTGATGTCTATTTCAAGCGCGTACCAGGTTTACCACGTCCAGATTGGGCACCTATGGCTAAGGCTTTTTATGCCATGGAAACACTCGGCTTGTCTGAAAAATTACACACAAAATTATTCGAAGCCATTCATAAAACTAAAACGCTTAAACCTAATGATGAAGCAGGTACGATTGCATGGCTTACCAAAGAAAGTGGTTTAGATCAGAAAAAAGTGGCGGATGCTTTTAACTCATTTTCAAGTAATACTAAATTAAATCGTGCGGCGCAAATTTTTCAAGCCTCTGGTGCAACTGGCGTACCTGCCTTGATTATTGATGGCCGCGTCATTACTTCTTCCACAATGGCAGGTGGCAATGCGCAAGCCTTGCAAGTAGCAGATTATTTGATTGAACAAATCCGCGCTGAAAAAAAAACTAAATAAAAACAAAGCACCCATTAAAAAGCGCTTGAAGTGATTCAAGCGCTTTTTATGTTTATAAAGGAAGAAAATGAAAGTATTTATAACTGGTGCTAGCAGTGGTTTAGGCAAAGCCCTTGCGCATTACTATGCAAAACAGGGTGCAACCTTAGGGCTTGTTGCACGTCGCTCAGAATTGTTAGCTGAACTCTCAGCAAGCTTACCCACTGTGCATGCCACCTATACCGCCGATGTGCGCGATGAATCTGCCATGCAACAAGCCGCAGAAGACTTTATGCGTCGCTATGGGGCACCTGACATCGTGATAGCCAATGCAGGTGTAAGCAATGGCACCTTGAGTAACCAAGCGTCTGACAATCAAGCATTTAAAGCCATTTTTGATATAAACGTGTTAGGCATGGTACATACTTTTCAGCCATTTTTAGCAGCTATGCAAGCCCATCGAAACGGCGCAACTATTGTTGGCATTGCCAGTATTGCTGGTGTCAGAGGGTTGCCAGGCGCTGGCGCTTACAGCGCTTCAAAAGCGGCAGCCATTAACTTACTAGAAAGCATGCGTGTTGAATTAAAAGAGGCTGGCATTCATGTTGTCACCATTGCGCCAGGCTATATTCGCACCCCCATGACCGATGTTAACCCTTATAGTATGCCATTTATGTTAGAAGCAGATACTGCTGCTGAGCGTATCGCCAATGTCATTGCTAAGAAACGTCGATTTGCAGTAGTACCATGGCAAATGGGTATCATCGCACGTATCATGCGCTTTATCCCTGCTTGGCTATGGGATTGCTTACTTAGAAATGCACCACGTAAATTGCATGCAGAATGGGATTGGTTATAATCAAAATAAGCTAAGTGATTAGGAGCATCAAATGACAACAATCATCGTTGAACACAACCCTTCAAAAGAACGTTTAACTGCCTTAGGTGTCTTAACTTGGCCAACGTGGTCAAAAGAAGTATCTACTTTTCCTTGGTCATACTCAGAGCAAGAAATTGCTTATGTATTAGAAGGTGAGGTGACAGTGACTCCTAAAGAAGGGGCGCCTGTTAGTTTTGGTGCTGGTGATTTAGTCACTTTTCCTGCTGGCTTAAGTTGTACTTGGCAGGTGAAAAAAGCATTACGTAAACACTATCATTTTGGCTAGTTGTACTTAATATACAAGCACATATTGCTTGTACAAGATTTTTACCAACATGACTTTAAAGAGAACAAAATGAAAAACTTACTCATTTTATTAAGTTTAGCCTCACTAACTGCCTGCAGTAGTATGGGCGCAAAAGAAACACGCCAAATGAATGAAGTGCGCTGTAGTGGTTTTTTAAATTGGGAAGTCTGCGATGAACAGGCTAAACAAATGTGTGACAAAGGTTATGATATTGCCTATAAAGAAGAAAACTTGATAGAACAAAAACGTGTGATGTATTTTTACTGTGAATAAACTTTGATAAAGCCCAGTTTTCTGGGCTTTATCATACAACACTATCTTGCAATCGGCTTATATCTAATCCGTCTTGGTTTAGCACCATCTTCACCCAAACGTTTCTTCTTATCCGCTTCATATTCTTGATAGTTGCCGTTAAAGAACGTCCATTGCGAATCACCTTCTGCCGCTAAAATATGGGTCGCAATACGGTCTAAAAACCAGCGGTCATGCGAAATGACAAGCACGCAACC
>CAYXGE010000017.1:0-1607 GCA_964464435.1 uncultured Methylophilaceae bacterium | reverse complement strand
GATTTGCTCACGTTATTAAACTCAATCACTTGGTCGCCCAAGCGCTCACCTACAGGGATAAAGATTTCTTGCGTTTCATTACGCTTTTGATAGTCTGCACTGGCTAGTTCTTCATATCGTGCAATACGCGCTTTGCTTTTGGCTTGGCGGGCTTTAGGGTTTTGGCGCACCCACTCAAGCTCAGTATTTAAGGCTTTACGACGTGCTGACTCTTGCGATTCTTCTTGCTTTAAACGTTCTTGTTTTTGGTCTAGCCAGCTTGAATAGTTACCTTTCCATGGGATGCCTTGGCCACGGTCTAACTCTAATATCCACTCGGCAGCATTATCTAAAAAGTAGCGATCATGCGTTACTGCGACCACGGTACCGGGAAAGCGCACCAAAAATTGCTCCAGCCACTCTACCGATTCTGCATCTAAGTGGTTGGTAGGTTCGTCTAGCAACAGCATATCTGGCTTGGAAAGCAGTAGCTTACACAAAGCCACACGACGCTTTTCACCGCCAGATAACGGGCCTATTTTGGCATCCCACGGAGGTAAACGTAGGGCATCTGCCGCAATTTCTAGTTGATGCTCAACATCAGAACCACTAGCAGCAATAATATTTTCATACTTGGCTTGCTCTTCTGCTAATTTATCAAAATCTGCATCTGGTTCTGCATAGGCCGCATACACGGCTTCTAGCTTTTGCTTGGCTTCCATCACCGCGCCCATTCCGCTTTCAACTTCTTCACGTACCGTTTTTTCTGGGTCTAGTTGAGGCTCTTGTGGCAAATAGCCTATGGTCATATTAGGTTGCCACTGTACCTCGCCTTCAAACTCTTTATCTGCGCCCGCCATAATACGCAAAACAGTAGATTTACCCGCACCATTTAAACCCAGCAAACCAATTTTTGCACCTGGGAAGAAAGACAGCGATATGTCTTTAATTATGGTTCTTTTAGGGGGAACAATTTTGCTCACACGGAGCATAGACATTACATATTGAGCCATTTGGATATTCTTTATCGTTAAGATATTAAAAGAGTGTAAGCTTACTGGATTGTACAGCACTTGTGAATGCATACTGTGTTTTAGCGGAAATGCTTGCAAGCTGTTAGTATTAGGCTCTTACAAATGGGTATAAAAATGGCACTAAAATCTACCGTATACAAAGCTGACCTTAACATTGCCGACATGGATAGGCACTATTACGCACAGCACAGCTTAACGCTTGCCAAGCATCCATCGGAAACTGAAGAGCGCTTGATGGTGCGTTTAATTGCATTTGCCTTGTATGCCGATGAGGCACTTAGTTTTGGCAAAGGCCTCAGTGAAGATGATGAACCAGATTTATGGCTAAAAGACCTCACAGGCGCCATTGAGCTATGGATAGATGTTGGCCTGCCCGATGAACGTGAAATACGCAAAGCCTGTGGCAGAGCAAAAAAAGTAGTCCTTGTGCTGTATGGTGGACGTGCTGCAGAACTGTGGTGGAGCCAAAATAGCAAAGCACTATTAAAGCTAGATAACCTAAGCGTGATTAACTTGCCAGACACCGAAGCACTGACGCAAGCCTGCACACGCAATATGAATGTGAGTTGCACTATTCAAGATGCACAAATGTTG
>CAYXGE010000016.1:0-28255 GCA_964464435.1 uncultured Methylophilaceae bacterium | reverse complement strand
ATGATTTTAGTTACAGGTGCCGCTGGTTATATAGGTTCACACACTTGTGTTGAACTATTAAATGCTGGATTTCAAATAATCGCCGTAGATAACCTATGCAACAGCCATTTAGAGGCCTTAAAGCGTGTTGAGAAAATTACAGGTAAAACTATTCCTTTTTACCAGATTGATATTCGTGATAAAGCAGCTTTGCGGCATGTGTTTGATACGCATGCTATTGATTCTGTGATTCACTTTGCTGGGTTGAAAGCAGTTGGAGAGTCTGTAGCAGAGCCACTCAAGTATTATGATAACAATATTGTTGGAACCCTTGCACTGTGTGAGGTAATGAAAGAAAAAAACGTATTTAACTTAGTGTTTAGCTCATCCGCGACAGTGTATGGTGAACCTAAAACCATGCCAATTAAGGAATCATTTACCGTTGGCGGTACCACCAACCCATATGGTACCAGTAAGTTAATGATTGAAATGATGCTGAGGGATATTCATCAATCAAACAACAATTGGTCTATTGCTATTTTGCGTTACTTTAACCCTGTTGGAGCGCATGAAAGTGGCTTAATTGGTGAAGACCCGAATGGTATCCCCAATAATTTAATGCCTTTTATTACGCAAGTTGCAGTTGGTAAACATCCATTTTTAAGGGTGTTTGGTAATGATTATGACACCCCTGATGGCACAGGCATCAGAGATTATATTCATGTTGTTGATTTAGCCAAAGGTCATTTACAAGCGCTTAATTATATTAATAAAAACAATGGCGTACTCACCGTGAATTTGGGTACCGGCTTAGGTTACAGTGTATTGGATGTTGTTAAAGCCTTTGAAGGCGCTAGCCAAAGAACAATTACCTATAAGATACTTGATAGGCGCGCTGGGGATATAGCTTGTTGCTACGCAGATGCCAGTTATGCAAAAGAGGTACTGAATTGGAGCGCAAAATTAGATATTTATAAAATGTGTGAAGATGCTTGGCGCTGGCAATCTAACAATCCAACAGGTTATCTTAAGTCAATATGATGCTTTCTTAACTTATCGAATAGTATTTTTTATACCATATCACAAAATTATTTATTCCTTGCTCCAATGGTGTATGTGGTTTAAAGCCAACCCAATTTTCCAATTCTGATGTATCAGCATAAGTTGCTTTTACATCTCCATCCTGCATTGGCATATATACTTTTTCAGCTGTTTGACCAATTGATTCTTCTAGGCTTTTAATAAAATCGAGCAGTTTTACTGGATTGCTATTACCGATGTTAAATACTTTGTAAGGTGGATTTAAAATCCCTAAATGTTGATTTTTATATGCGCAAGCTGGTTTATCTAGAACTCTTATAACACTCTCAACAATATCGTCAATATAAGTAAAATCCCTCATCATGTCGCCGTAATTAAAGACTTGAATCGGTTTGTGATTAATAATCGCATCGGCAAACAGAAAAGGCGACATATCAGGCCTACCCCAAGGCCCATAGACGGTAAAAAAACGTAAACCAGTCGTGGGAATACCATATAAATGGCTGTAGGTATGTGCCATAAGTTCATTCGCCTTTTTAGTAGCTGCATATAAACTTACAGGATGATCAACTGAATCTGATTCAGAAAATGGTATTTTGGTATTTCCACCGTATACACTAGATGAACTCGCATAGACTAAATGCTTGGGTTTAATTGTTCGACATGCCTCCAAAATATGTGTGAATGCCACAATGTTACTACTGATATAAGCATATGGATTTTCTAGCGAATATCTTACGCCCGCTTGCGCAGCTAGATGAAGCACAGCTTCTGGTTTTTCGTCTGAAAAAAATTGCTCGGTTGTATGGCGAACGGCTAAATCAAGCTTAACAAACTTAAAGTTGTTTGCATTAGGATGCGCTATAATTTCTTTAAGGCGAGCTTCTTTCAGGCTCACATCGTAATAATCATTTAAGTTATCGACCCCAATAACTATATCGCCGCGCGAAAGCAATGCAAGTGCGGTATGAAAGCCAACAAAGCCTGCAACCCCCGTAACCAAAACTTTCAATTCAATACTTTCATTAGAGTTTATTTACTTAAGTGACCAATTTCGCAAGACACTAAACTATCACATTCCGTTTCAATAATTTTTATTTTCATTAAGTACTTATCTCATTGATTTTCACACACCGAACCAAAACCATAAACGTAAAGTTTTTTCTTTTTCTTAAGATAGGGTTCAAATACTTTTAATGCACAATCTGCATGCTGTGCGACTATATCGTGATGCTTATCCTCGCTTAAAACTAGTACATTTTGTTTAGTCTCTTTAAATTCCGTTAGCTCTTCTAAAGATATTGTTTTAACTGGTTTTTCTGCATAATAATTTAAACGCGTATCAAGTGTTTCAAATGCATAAATTCGTGTTACTGGTACAGTTTTACTCCACGCTTGAAATTTAGAAAATACAGAAACTCTATAATCAAACACCTTTGCTTCCAAGAACATGTAAAACCCGGCAAAAACAAGCAACAACAATATTCCTAAGAGTAATATAAAATTTTTCCATTTCAAGCCACACAACTCAAAAATTTGAGCTAATTGTATTGCCAACAACACAGCTATGACTGGGTATATTGGTAGCAAATACTTAGCATGTTTGTTACTGAAGATTGAAAATATGATGATGGGCAATACACATGCAGCAACCAAGACGATAAAGCCGAGTTCATTTTTATAAGCCGTCCATAGCCGTTTCGGCTGATAAAAAAATAAGAAAATAAGTAATAAAAAGTCTGTGGCTATCCAACCAAAATAACTCAAAAAGGGCTTTGCTAAATCATCAGCCTGCATTTTGTTTAACATATCCCGTTTTGCTATCACTGTCCAAATATCTGGACCTAACTTAACACTAACTGCAACATACCAAGAAAGAGAAACAAATATAAATATCATCCAACCTATTTTATTCGTTAGCAACTCAATCACACGTTGGTTTTTTGTCCACAATGCAATTAACAAAAGCGGTGCTGTGACAAACAACATCGCAACTGGACCTTTTGTTAGTACTGCTAAACCTAGCAAAAAATAACTTAAGTAACCCCAATAGCGCCTAGTTTTATCATTAATTTTTATATCATCTATAGATTGTATGGCTGACATAAGTGCACCAAAGCATAACGCAGTTAATAGCATTTCAATCTCTACCCTGCGTGCTAACATTGCATACGCAACGTTAGCTATTAATAATTGAATAGCAAATAAAGCCACCCAAATTCCAAAGTGTTTTTTTGTATAAAAATACATCATTATCACAACTGAAGTTGCAGCGATTGCAGATGGAAGTCGTAATGTCCATTCATTAACTTGACCAGCTAATGAAGAGATTACATACGAGAACCAATACAATAAAGGGGGTTTAGTAATATATAACTCACCATTTTGCCTAGGGATTAGCCAATCACTAGTCGCAAACATTTCTTTAATTGCTAAGGCGCGTCGCCCTTCATTTAAAGACATAAGTTGCAAACCACCCAAGTTCCAAAAAGCAATCAAAAGCCCCAATAAAACTGAGCTAGCTATTAAGTACTGATATGTTTTAGACGAATTTAAATTCATTAAAAGTTACTATTGATTATTTTGATTGCGCTTTATTAGAATTAAATTTCTGGTATAGACAACAGTGCCTGGTAACTGACCCAAAATAATGACTGGGTCGACTTTATGCAGACCGTAAGCCAAGACAATCAATCCACCCAATAAACTTAAATACCAAAAGCTAATAGGTATTAAACTTTCACCATGCTTTTCACTATAAATCCATTGCACAATAAAACGCGCCATAAACAAACATTGACCTAATAAGCCAACTCCTAACCAAATTAAATCAATATTTGGCATGCCATGAATATACGCGTTTAGCGCATTAATTAAGTGTGAAAAATATAAGCCAATACCATCATTGACAATTTTCATGGTTAATTTACCTTATTATCTTCAAAACTTGATACCATGATTTCAGGAATTTTTGCGCGTCGTTGTAACCAAGCTACGCCTAACAAATCGACTATACCTACTAACAACCTGTCAATTGTGCCATAGTTAGATTTGCCATATTCTCTATTACGATGGCTAACAGGCACAGAAACAATCTTTCCGCCACCGCGCTTAATTAATGCAGGCAAAAAACGATGCATATGATCAAAATAAGGTAAATCCAAAAAAGCCTCTCGCTTAAATAACTTTAGGCCACATCCAGTATCAGGCGTGTCATCTTTCAAAATTTTAGAGCGCACAGTATTCGCAATCAGTGAAGACATACGCTTTACCCAAGTATCACGACGGCTAGCACGTCGATTACCTCCAGCCAAATCAATACCCTCAGTAATGGCTGCTATTAATTTAGGAATATCTGCTGGATCGTTTTGTCCATCACCGTCAAGTGTCGCCACCCATGCATATTTGGCGTGTTTAACACCTGTGCGAACTGCTGTGCTTTGACCACAACTTTTAACATGTTGGACAATTTTTAATTGTAGGTATTGCTTTTGTAGTTCTTTTAATCGGTTAAAAGTAGCATCCGTACTACCATCATCCACATAGATAATTTCATGAGTAAAACTTTGCAAAGCCTTATGTATTTCTGCGACCAAGTTCGCAACATTGTCTTGTTCATTTTTAACAGGAACAACAACTGATATTTGTGAAATATTCATATAATGTATCTTTACTGTAAAGATTAGATTAACTGAGAAATATTGCCTAAGACACTTATTTGATTAAGTTCACAATAAGCTTGCCAATCTCGCACTTCTGTCCAATCGCTTAAAAACACAAAGTCCAAACCAGCACCAGTAGCCGCTTGAAAATCGTATTTGCTATCGCCAACAAACAGCGCTGGGAACTGGATATTTCCATTGCCTTTTTCACGCGCCAACACTTCTTCTTTTTTATCTGGGCCACCAAAAATTCCCGCTTCAAACAAATGTGCTAAATTACGCTTGGGAAAAACCCTTCTTAATTCTGCCTGATCGCCACCTGATAGCAACATCCAGCGTGCTTGTGGTGTAGCATTTTTTAACTCGTCAATACCTGTAGCCACTTCGCACTCCAATAGTGCTACATCTAAAATCTCATCAAAGGTATGCAAGTACTGTTGCATGAGTTCAGGCGTGAGCGGCTGCTTGAGAATATGCTGAAAATAATATTCAATTTTACCATTGCGAGGAAAACTGCCTTTTGCAACATGGTGATCAACCAAAGCTTGAGCCTGCGCATCTGTGCCACCCATTCTTTTGGCAACTTCAAAATAGGCATTCACCTTCGTTTTATTGCTGTTGAAGATAACGCCATCGCAGTCAAAAACTATAGTTTTGTATGCATGAATTGGTAACAATTTCAGGCCTATTTTTCGTTAAACAATTAATTTCTGATAATAAAAAAGCTTTGTTACCAAAAAGTAACAAAGCCTGATTTTACAACGTTTACACCCTGTAAGCGCTTAAGCCGCTTTAATCGCACTGGCTTCTTTGGCCAATTTGGTGATATGCGCCCAATCACCACGAGCAACTGCATCTGCTGGTGTTAACCATGTGCCGCCACATACCACCACATTAGGCAAGGCCAAGAATTGGGGTGCTGAGTCTACCGTTACGCCACCAGTTGGGCAAAATTTAACATCGCCAAATGGGCCAGCAAAGCCTTTAAGCAAGTTAATTCCACCCACAGCCACGGCTGGGAATAATTTTAAAAAATAGTAGTCATCCGCATTTGCCATCATGATTTCAGAACCTGTTGAAACACCAGGCAGCAATGGCAAGCCAATCTTACGGGCATATTGGCCTAACTCAGAGGTGTATCCTGGGCTCACTGCAAATTTGCAACCTGCATCTAGTGAAGCTTGCGCATCTTTTAAGCTACGTACTGTACCTGAACCCAAAATGGCTTCTGGCACATGCTTAGCAATTTGCTCCATGCCTGCTAACGCGCATGAAGTGCGAAGTGTCACTTCAAGCACTTTGATACCACCGGCTAGTAATGCCTCTGCCATTGGCACAGCATCCTCTACCTTGTTAATCACAATGACTGGAATGACTGGACCATGATTGGCTAAATCTAATGTATTCATCTTTTTACCTAATTAATCACAATTTTAAACTTTAATATTACAACCAAGTTACCGCACCCTCTTCTGCTGACAGAACATTCTTACGTAATGCTCCAAATAACTCTCTACCCATGCCATGCTGATTATTGATTCTTTGTTCTTCAGACAGTGCTGCTATTCTTGGCTCTCCACCTGCACGCTCAGCTCGCAGTTTCATTTCAGCTTCATCAATCAATACATCTAGTGTGCCAGCAACAGCATCTAGACGAATCATATCGCCATTTTTAACTAGACCTAAAGGACCACCCGCTAGTACTTCTGGAGAAACATGGATGGCTGCTGGTACCTTACCAGAGGCGCCACTCATCCGGCCATCAGTGACAATTGCTACCTTATAACCTTTACCCTGTAACACTGCCATTGGTGGAGTTAGTTTATGGAGTTCAGGCATACCATTGGCACGTGGACCTTGGAAACGAACAACTGCTACAAAGTCACGATCAAGCTTGCCTGCTTTAAAAGCGGCTTGAACTGCTTCTTGAGAGTCAAAGCAGAGTGCGGGGGCTTCAATAATATGTCGCTCAATCGGCACAGCAGAAACTTTAATCACAGAACGTCCCAGATTGCCTGTGAGCAATTTTAAGCCACCCGTTTCACTAAATGGCTCTTCAACAGTACGTACCACTGTTGGGTCGGTGGATTCTTTTGGTAAATCAAGCCAGACGATTTTATCGTTTTCAAGGGTAGGTACTTTACCAAATTGGCTAAAGCCTTCTTCAACTACGGTAGTAACATCTGGGTGCATGTAACCACCATCAATTAATTCACGAATAATAAAGCTTGGGCCACCAGCATCTTGGAATTGATTTACATCTGCGGCACCGTTGGGATATACACGCGCCAAAAGTGGTGTTGTTTCTGATAAATCTGAGAAATCAGTCCAGTCAATAATAATGCCAGCGGCTCTTGCCACGGCTACCCAGTGAATGAGATGATTAGTAGATCCGCCTGTAGCAATCAGTGCCACCATCGCATTGACAATCACGCGCGGGTCTACCATGCGACCAATTGGTGTAAAGCGGTTACCCGCTGTCATATCAAGCACGCGTCGAACCGCTTCACGTGTTAAATGTTCTCGCAAACCAGCTTCTGGATGGATAAATGCACCACCAGGCACATGCAATCCCATTGCTTCAAGCAACATTTGATTACTGTTGGCTGTACCATAAAAAGTACAGGTGCCAACACCATGATATGCAGCAGATTCAGACGCTAACAACTCACCACGCCCAACAATACCGCGCGCATAGTGCTCGCGCACCGTAGATTTTTCACCATGGCTCATGTTAGAACTTGCCATCGGACCAGCTGGCACAAATACACATGGCAAATGACCAAATTGCAATGCGCCTATTAGCAAGCCTGGAACAATTTTGTCGCATACGCCAAGTAATAAAGCTGCGTCGAACACATCATGCGAGAGCGCAACTGCAGTACCCATTGCAATAGTATCACGCGAAAACAGACTGAGCTCCATGCCTGGCTCACCTTGAGTTACACCATCACACATGGCTGGCACGCCACCTGCTACTTGCACGGTCGCATTGTTTTTGCGCGCTTCATCGCGAATAATATCTGGAAAACGCTCATAAGGCTGATGCGCTGAAAGCATATCGTTATACGCTGTGACCACACCAATATTAGGCACTCTCTCTGCTACCACGCGCAATTTATCGTTAGTTGGTAATGCAGCAAAGGCGTGTGCCACGTTAGCACAGCCCATTCGATCTGCGCCACGAGGCCTTGCAATCATAGCCTCCATGCGAGAAAGGTAAGCTTGACGTGTTGGCGAGCTGCGCTCACGAATACGTTGAGTAATTTCAATAAGTGATTGTTTCATGGCAATTCAACAACTTAAATTATGGGATAGACCTCGATTATCCCCAATCATGAGGATGCCGTCAAATCGGTTTGTGCATGCAAAAAAGTTAGATACTGTCAACCTATTTATGTGTTTATTTGGTCACTAAAATATCTTCCATCATCAAGTACTCTAAATCACAACCGTAAAACATATTGAGCGCATCTGTTGGGGAACATATCATGGGCTCGCCTCGACGGTTAAGTGAGGTGTTGAGCACCACGGGCACATTCCGCAGGCGCTCTAACTCTTCAATCAGTGCATAATAGCGGGGATTGGTCGCTTTAGTCACCACCTGCGCACGCGCCGTGCCATCTTCATGCACCACTTCAGGGATGCGTGATTTCCAGTGTTCGGCCACGTCAAAAGTAAAGGTCATATAGGGTGCGGGGTGGCTAGTTTGCAGAATATCCTCTGCTACGCGGTCTAGCATGCTGGGGCAGAAAGGGCGCCATCTTTCTCTGTATTTAATCTGCGCGTTAATGCGGTCTGCCACACCAGGAAAACTAGGGTCACCTAAAATACTGCGGCAGCCTAGGGCGCGCGGGCCAAACTCCATGCGACCTTGAAACCAAGCGAGTGGATGGCCTGCGGCTAATAGCTCCGCTGCTTTTTTAGCGCCATCGGCAACTCGGGTGAATTTAGGTTTTGCTGGGTGCGCCTCGCAGGCGGCAATACACTCTTCATTGCTGTATGAAGGGCCTAGATAAGCGTGTTGCATTGCTTCTAAGGGCTCGCCCATTTCAGCCGCAACATAGCTTGCAGCGCCAAGTGCGGTGCCTGCGTCACCAGAAGCGGGCTGTACAAAGAGCTCTTTTACGTGAGGCAGGGCAATAATGCGCTGATTGAGTTTTACATTGAGCGCTACGCCACCCGCCATACAGATTTTGCCCGTTTCGCGGATAATATCGCCTAAATAGTAATCAATCATTTTAAGGGCGATGTCTTCTAGCAAAGCTTGTACTGAGGCAGCGTAGTGAATGTAAGGGTCGTCAATCTCATCGCCTTCGCGCTTAGGGCCTAGCCACTCTATGAGTTTGGGCGTGAAGTAAAAGCCCTTTGACTTTCCATCTGGGCCTTTTTCTTTATAGCGGCGCAAACCCACCACATTGACGTATTCTGTATTCACTCTTAGCTCGCCATTTTCAAAGCTCACTAAGCGCGATAAATCATATTTACTCGCATCGCCATAGGGGGCCATCCCCATGACTTTAAATTCGCCATCTAGCATTTCAAAACCTAGATATTCGGTAATTGCACCATACATGCCACCTAGCGAATCAGGGTCGTAAAACTCTTTAATTTTGTGGATTTTGCCGTTTTCGCCATAGCCAAAAAACGTGGTGGCGTATTCGCCTTTACCATCAATGCCGACAATTGCTGTTTTTTCTTTAAAACCACTTAAATGATAGGCGCTGCTGGCATGGGTGAGGTGATGCTCAACCGCCTGAAACTTGGCTTTAGACAAGCCCAGCTCGGCCATCATCTTAAGCACTTTATCGCGGTTGCGTCTGTAACGGCGATTGCCGTTAAATAGCGCATCTAAAGCACGGTCTGGAGCATACCAATAGCGTTTGGCATAGTGCCAACGGGCGGCAGAGCTTAAGGGGATTTCTCCATAAGGGAAAGCCACCACGTCCACGTCTTCTGGCTTTACCCCAGCGGCTTTAAGACAATATTTTGCGGCCTCAACAGGCATGAGGTTTTTAGCATGTTTGTCGCGGATAAACCGCTCTTCTTCTGCGGCGGCAATAATTTTGCCGTTGACGATAATAGCCGCAGATGAGTCATGCCCAAGCGCGCCCGATAACCCTAAAATAATCATGCAAATACTTTCAAATCAATTTGGTGCTATTTTACTTGCTTTATGAATAATTGGCTCTAATTAAGCCAAAAAGCTTAAATATCAATACCTGCGCTACGCAAAACACTGGGCGAAAACGGATCGTTTTCATCATAAACATTAATAAATGCTTGCTTTAACATTGCCGTAGTTTCTGCATCATCTGCCCAATTTTTAAATAGGCGCTTTAAATCGCGTATATGTTTACGCTCATAAAACAAACTGTCTGTGGTCATAGCATCTAAATCCAACAATATGGGTTGCTCATTTACAATTTTGATATTGCTAGCCTTACAGTCACCATGGGCAATTTTAAGCAAACTCAGCTTGTAAAATAGCCGCGCAATTTCATATGCTACGGACCGTTTAAGCTCAGTGTCTGTGGCATTCTGAAAAAATTGCGCAGCATCAGGCGCTTCAACATACGCACTCAAAAAGTAGGCGCGCCGCCTCAGCATGCCAAAGCGGCTTTCAATTAAGGCTAATGGCTGCGGTGTTGGTATAGCTAAAATCATAAAATAATGGGCATTACCCCATGATTTTGCTGCACGTGTTTGGCGCATGAGGCGGTTGATACCATGCCAACAATTTTTAATATTGTAGCGTTTGATGACAACATCTTGACCAGCAATATCAAACCGCGCAACTGTGCATGTACGTCCATCTTTTAAAATGGCGCCATTTTTAAACCCTGCATCTAAATTCAGTAAATCGCCACCTTCAGCAGTAAAGCTAGATGCCATAGCAATCACATGCTCAAAACTTTGCGTTATTTTTACATCTGTGCAATTTCTAAACACTTTTTTAAAAGCATAGCTTGCAGCTACGCGATGACGAATCTTTTGTGTTTTTTGCCAAACATCTGCAACATCCATCACTGAAAATACTTTGCCTAGGGTTTGACAGTAGGCCTCATATAGCGCCTCTATGAGCGCATCATCTAATGCATCCATCTTAGAAAACAAAGTGGCAAGATTGCTTACTTGTTGAGATTGTTTAAACAAAGGACGCATGTATTTAATGCCATCGCCATCTAGTGTCAAAACTTTCTCTTGTTGAATTAAAAAATTTTTAAAGTACAAGTCCGTTTGCACCAAGCCTGCTCTGTGATGACCAGCAACGGCAATGACTATGTTTTTTAATACTTCAAAGCGTGCCGCACTGCCAATCGGCAACACTTTTAGCACTTCTTCCGCATTTTGGCTATCAGCGATTGCTTCAAAAATTAATATTTCAGCACCCTCAATCGACTGTCCTTGAAATAGCAAATTAGGTGTTGCTATTTGATTATCCAATAACAGCTGAACACCCCTAGCATCGCGTTGTGCATGCCTAGTAGCGCTGGCGCCGATAAATAACTTGGCATACACCTCACGCCCATTCCATAAGCCTTTGCAAACAATACGACTATTAGCAACGCGACGAACAATCGTTTCAATAGTGAGAATACTGCCGTTAGATAAATTGAGTGCGAAGCTAGCCTCTCCTTGTAACGACAATTGCTTTAAATCAATCAACATTTAGAGCTTAACCCCAGCAGCCACTTTGGCTTTAAATTTAGCATCTAGTAATAATGCACGCGTATGCACCTTTTGCCAAAAAGCCCATTGTTGTTGATTAAGCGCTGACAAAGATTGACCTGTATAGCTGATTAAAAATCGGTAAAAATCTCGTTTTGTTAAACCAATATGCATGGAAGAAAAATAAAGCCCTGCTAAATCTTTCATTCTGTCATTTACGCTGATTTGATGATGGATGCCTACACGATGCAAATCAATAAGATAAAGATAGAGTTCACCGTGACTAAGCTTTTGCTTATCTAAACAAAGATGACAAATATAAAAATCGCGATGATTCATGCCATTACTGTGCAGTGTTTTAGCCAGTAATGCTACCGCCAAAATTAATTGACGTTTAAAGTTTGTTTTAGGAGGGTGCTGAGGCCAATTTGCGCAAAAGTCTTCCAATGATGTAATGTCGCCTAAATCTCGGGTCATTACAAAAGACTGGCGAGTTGCTGGATTACATCCACGTTCACCATAAGCTACCAAAGGGGTAGTGGGAATGCCAATGGCATTAAGCTTTTGAATGGCTTGCCACTCAGTTTTAGCACTCACTATTGGTTTTTTTAAACTGACTAGGTTTTTTAAAATCTCGCCCCAACCAACACCAAAATGTTGCTTAATAAAATATGATTGATTATTCAATACAAGGCGCATTGTTTTGCGTCCTTTAACATCGCGAAAAGCCTCTCCTTTAAGCGACATCATGGCATCAAAAGCATCTTCCGCTTGCAAAAGCGATTGAATCTCAGCAGGAATAAACACCTTATTATTCAAGATTGCTGTTCCATTTTTTGTGTTGCCAATGTAATCAGTATTTCTGCTTCTGCACTGCCATCGTTAGCTAACATGATACGCTTTGCATAATCCAAACCATTTTTTGACCAAACAGTCTTTTCATGTTCTGAAGCATTTCTCATCATTACAAAAGCTTGGTTAAATGCATCTTGATTAAAAGGCATAGGACAGACAATGCCAGATTGTGAAGCCTCTACATGACTTGCATAGCCGCAACTTGCTGTCACCAGCATTGGTGCACCACAAGCCATGCCTTCCAATATCACGAGTCCAGTATTTTCTCGATAGGCAGGATGCACACATACATCAGCGCCTTGCATTAACTGCGGAATGTCAGGGCGTCCTTTTGAAATCACAACATGCTGACTTAAGCCAAGCTTTTTGGCCATTTTTTCAAAATGTTTAGGATTATCCTGCCCTACCGCAACGAGACGAGTACTATTTAATATAGCCTTTGGCAATGAGGCCAAAGCGAGTATGGCGCGATCAAGGCCTTTCATCGCAAAGCCAGAACCCGTCAATAAAAATACAAAGTCATTTGCATTAAAGCCAAAAGTTTCTCTAAGATGTTTTTGCATTGTTTGTTTATCTTGCAGAGCAAAGCGCTCTGGCGATAAAAATGGCGGAATGTAATGAAACCGCTCATCCTGCGTTTGATACCACTTTTGAAAATGCGGCTTTTCACTTAGGGAAACAGCCAAAATTTGTGTGCGACTATTTGCGGAGAATATAGCTTGCTCACAAGCTACAAACCATTTAAATCTTGGCAATAATCGATAAAATACGCTACGTTGATGATGCGCGCGCTCAATAAAACAAGGGTCTGCCGCAAAATGTGCATCTAAGCCTGCCATCCTGTTATAACCAAAAATATAGTCTGGCTCATGCAAGGCCATGCGTTCAAATGCCTGATTAATAAATTTTTGATATCGCTGAAAATTAAACCATCCAGTTTGCGGCAAAACATGCACCTTAATTGCGGATGGCATATCACCTTGCCAAGACATGGTATAAATTTCAACTGTATGTCCGCGTTTTACCAGTTCATTTGCAGTTCGCAACATATCGCGTTGCATTCCACCAAATGGAAAATACTTAAAAATGAGAAAACAAAACTTGATTGGACGCACAGAGTTTACGCTGCCAAATTTAATCAAAACGTAATTGTATGCGAAAATAACGCCTATGCCGCATATTCTGCTCGTTAAAACCTCCTCAATGGGTGACGTGATTCACAATTTAGCTGTGATTGCTGATATCCGTGTACAGCACCCCAATGCGACCTTTGACTGGTTAGTAGAAGAAAGTTTTGCAGAGATTCCAGCCTTACATCATTGCGTTAAAAACGTGATAACAGTTGCCGTAAGACGTTGGCGCAAACAACTCTTCAGTGTACAAACTTGGCGTGAAATCTTTGCGGTTAAGACCCGCATTCAAAGTACACACTATGATGCCGTAATTGATACACAAGGCCTCATTAAAAGTGCGCTATTTACATGGTTAGCAAATGGTGAAACACATGGCATGGACAAACATAGCGCACGTGAATCATTCGCTAGCCTATTTTACAAGCATTGCCATGCTGTGCCACGTGGTCAGCATGCGGTAGCACGAAATCGCGCCCTAGCAGCGTTATCACTTGGTTATCCAATACCTGAAAATGCCCCTGATTACGGTCTAAAAGCAATTGACTTTAAAGAAACATCACCTGCAATTAAGCTAACAACGCCTTACGCAGTGTGTTTACATGCCACCAGCCGTGATGCAAAACTATGGCCTATTGAGCATTGGGTTACTTTAGGCAACCAGCTTAATCAGCAAGGTCTCTCTATCGTATTACCATGGGCAAGCCCAGCAGAACAAGCGCGCGCTAACACTATTGCACAACAAGTTACGCACGCAGTTGTTTTACCCAAGCTAGGCTTACGAGACATCGCACAAATTTTATCTAAGGCAAATGTTGCAATAGGCGTGGATACTGGCTTAATTCACCTTGCTACCGCCCTGCATATACCAAGCATTGCCATCTACACCGACACCAACCCCAATTTAACGGGTATTTATCCCGCACTCGGCGCTAGCGCAGTGAATGTAGGCGGAAAAGCGCAAATACCCTCTCCACAAATCGTCTTAAATGAATTAAGCGCAATGCTTGAGGTTTAAACTTTTTTTGCTGTTAGCTATTGAAATTATCATAGGGCATCACCATGTTCACTTGTATGTGAGCAATATCTATTAAGAATTCACCATTAAGTTAGAGGATTACCATGCAACAAGAAGACCAAACGCCTGACAGTCAGGCTAATCAAAATGCTGCTGAAACAAGCGCCGAGCAACAACAAACACTTAGCCCCGAACAAAAAATTGCGAATTTAGAAACCCAGCTTGCAGAGCAGCAAGCCGCTGTGCTCTATGCCAAAGCCGAAGGTGAAAATATTCGCCGTCGCGCGCAAGACGATATTGATAAAGCACGCAAGTTTGCTCTAGAAAAATTTGCAGGTGAGTTGTTAGCCGTCAAAGACAGTATGGATGCGGCGCTTGGCATTGAAAACGCTACGGTTGATAGTTATAAAAATGGCGTTGAACTCACGAACAAACAACTGCTGAACGTATTTGAAAAGTTTAATATCGCGCAAATTGATCCTGTTGGTGAAAAGTTTGACCCTAACAAACACCAAGCCATTAGCATGGTGGAATCAGAAAAAGAAGCCAACACCGTCATCAGTACCTTACAAAAAGGCTACACCTTAAATGACCGTGTTCTGCGCCCAGCGCTCGTTGTGGTATCAAAAGCAAAATAATTGATACCAAACACTTGAAATATTAAAAAGCAACCTCAGTATGGAATTAAGCAATTAAGCTTTGTATCGTTAGCGTCAATCTAAATATAGAAGACAAATTAATACAAAGCGCTAAAAAATTTGAATAGAAAAGGATATATCAATGGGAAAAATTATCGGGATTGACTTAGGTACGACCAACTCATGCGTAGCCGTGATGGAGGGTGGAAAACCACGTGTAATTGAAAACGCAGAAGGTGCGCGTACAACGCCATCAATTATTGCATATCAAGATGATGGTGAAATTTTAGCAGGTGCACCTGCAAAACGCCAAGCAGTAACCAACCCTAAAAACACCTTGTATGCGGTTAAGCGTTTGATTGGCCGTCGTTTTGATGAAAAAGAAGTGCAAAAAGACATTGATTTAATGCCTTATACCATTGCAAAAGCCGATAACGGAGACGCATGGGTTGAGGTACGTGGCTCAAAAATGGCGCCGCCACAAATTTCTGCTGAAGTATTACGCAAAATGAAAAAAACAGCCGAAGATTATTTGGGCGAAGAAGTGACTGAAGCCGTGATTACTGTGCCTGCTTACTTTAATGATAGCCAACGTCAAGCGACTAAAGATGCAGGGCGTATTGCTGGCTTAGAAGTTAAACGTATTATTAATGAGCCAACCGCAGCCGCACTTGCTTTTGGTTTAGATAAACAAGAAGGTGACCGCAAAATTGCAGTGTATGACTTAGGCGGTGGTACATTCGATATTTCAATTATTGAAATCTCAGAAATTGATGGCGAACACCAATTTGAAGTGTTATCAACCAACGGTGACACATTCTTGGGTGGTGAAGACTTTGATAACCGTTTAATTGACTTCTTGGCTGATGAGTTTAAAAAAGACAACGGCGGTTTAGATTTGCGCAATGACTTATTGGCAAAACAACGTTTAAAAGAAGCCGCTGAAAAAGCTAAGATTGAGCTTTCAAGTAGCCAACAAACTGAAGTGAACTTGCCTTACATTACAGCTGACGCAACAGGCCCTAAACACTTGGTAGTGAAAATTACCCGTGCAAAATTAGAATCTCTTGTTGAAGACTTGATTGAGCGCACCATTGCGCCTTGCCGCACTGCATTAAAAGATGCTGGTGTTTCTGCGTCTGACATTTCTGACGTGATTTTGGTGGGCGGTCAAAGCCGTATGCCAAAAGTACAAGAAAAAGTAAAAGAAATCTTTGGTAAAGAGCCACGTAAAGACGTCAACCCAGACGAAGCGGTTGCTGTGGGTGCTGCGATTCAAGGTGGCGTGTTACAAGGCGACGTAAAAGACGTACTATTGCTTGACGTAACTCCATTGTCATTGGGTATTGAAACGCTTGGTGGCGTGATGACTAAACTCATCAAGAAAAACACCACAATTCCTACAAAGGCATCACAAGTGTTCTCAACGGCTGAAGATAACCAAAATGCAGTGACTATTCATGTATTACAAGGTGAACGTGAAATGGCGTCTGGCAATAAGAGCTTGGGGCAATTTAACTTGAGCGATATTCCACCAGCGCCGCGTGGTATGCCGCAAATTGAAGTGACTTTTGATATTGACGCAAACGGTATTTTGCATGTGTCTGCTAAAGACAAAGCCACAGGTAAAGAAAACAAAATCACCATTAAAGCAAACTCTGGTTTGTCTGAAGAAGAAATCAAACGCATGGAAGAAGATGCTGCAGCCCATGCCGATGAAGATAAGAAGCTACGTGAAACAGTTGATGCACGTAACAGTGCTGATGGCTTAGTTCATAGCGTGAAAAAATCGCTTACAGAGCATGGCGATAAATTAGATGCTGATGAAAAAGCTAAAATTGAAGCCGCCATTAAAGATGTTGAAGATGTGCTCAAAGATGGCGACAAAGAAGCCATTGAAGCTAAGACCAATACCTTGATGGAAGCTTCACAAAAGCTTGGTGAAAAAGTCTATGCTGAACAACAAGCTGCTCAAAATACTGAGAGTGCCCAACCTCAAGGAGAAAAAGCGGTGGATGGCGAGGTAGTGGATGCAGATTTTGAAGAAGTGAAGAAAGACTAAGGGTTTCATTATTATTAAATCCACTTAAAGCCCACTTGTGGGCTTTAAGTTTAACTTCAAGTTCAATGGACATAGCATGGCAGCAGCTAAAAAAGATTATTACGAAGTATTAGGTGTCAACCGAGATGCTTCTGAAGAAGAGATTAAAAAGTCTTATCGCAAACTTGCGATGAAGTATCACCCTGACCGTAACCCAGACAACCCCAAAGCAGAAGAGCAGTTTAAAGAAGCAAAAGAAGCTTACGAAATGCTCTCAGATGAACAAAAACGTGCCGCCTATGACCAATACGGCCATGCTGGCGTAGACCCTAGCATGGGCGCTGGTGCTGGTGGTGCTGGTTTTGGTAACTTTAGTGATGCCTTTGGCGATATTTTTGGCGATATATTTGGAGGTGGTCGCGGAGGCCAACGTTCAAATGTGTATCGTGGTGCAGACCTGCGCTACAACATGGAAATCTCGTTAGAAGATGCCGCACGCGGCACTGAAACCAAGATTCGTATTCCTGTTATGGCAGAATGTGAAACCTGCCATGGTTCAGGCGCACGCCCAGGCACATCACCTGTCACATGTACCACTTGTAATGGACATGGCCAAGTACGCATGCAACAAGGCTTTTTCTCTGTTCAACAAACCTGCCCAAAATGCCATGGCACTGGCAAAATGGTTAAAGACCCATGCCCCTCATGTCATGGTGCGGGGCGAGTTAAGCAACATAAAACATTATCCGTTAAGATTCCTGCTGGGGTAGATGAAGGTGACCGTATACGCTTAAGTGGTGAAGGTGAAGCCGGCGTCAATGGTGGGCCACCTGGGGATTTATACGTGGTTGTGCATCTCAAAAAACATGATATTTTTGAGCGAGATGGCGCAAACCTGCATTGTGAAATGCCTATCAGCTTTACCATCGCAGCATTGGGTGGTGAGATTGAAGTACCTACTTTAGACGGTCATGCCAAAATGAAAATTCCGGCTGAAACGCAAACGGGCGCTAAGTTTAGACTAAAAGGCAAAGGCATTAAACCATTACGTGGTAACGAAAACGGCGACTTAATGTGTCATGTCGTGGTTGAAACACCTGTCAAACTCACAGACCGCCAAAAAGAATTGTTAAAAGAACTAGAAGAAATCAACCAAAAAGATTCTGGAAAACATAGTCCAAAATCCAAAGGTTGGTTGGATAAAGTTAAAGATTTTTTTGAGTAATCTAAATTAAAACGCCATAGACTTGAACATCATGGCGTTTTACATTGAATTATCACTAAAACTTCAACTTTATTAAGCGCATTTAGATATAATTAATTTCTGTTAAGCGTTAATTGTATTGGTTATAGGATTTAAAACGATTTGATTTACCCTTTCATCGACCTTTTATAGAAGACCCTACCATCATGAGCAAAAATTCAGCAGATATTGGACTTGTTGGCCTCGCCGTTATGGGCCAAAACCTTGCATTAAATATTGCAGACCACGGCTACACCATTGCAGTCTTTAATCGCGACCCACAAAAAACACGTAATTTTATGGAGCATTGCAAAGCCAATGAACCATCTCATGCCAATCTTATTGGCTATGAAGACTTAGCTTCATTTGTGTTGAGTATTAAACGTCCGCGTAAAATTGTTTTATTAGTCAAAGCAGGAAGTGCAACTGACGTCACTATTAACGCTCTGGTGCCATTTTTAGAGCAAGGTGACATTATTATTGATGGTGGTAACTCACTCTGGACCGATACCATTCGTCGCGAAAAAGAGCTCGCTGCAAAAGGCATTGAATTTATTGGCTCTGGTGTTTCAGGTGGCGAAACAGGTGCGCGCTTTGGTCCATCACTCATGCCATCTGGTACTCGTAAAGCATGGTCATCTCTTGAGCCAATTTGGCGTGACATTGCGGCCAAAGTAGATGCCGTTACTGGTCAGCCACTAGAAGGTGCTGCGCCAGGCAAGCCAATTGAAGGCGGCTTTTCATGTGCTGAGTACATTGGGCCTGATGGTGCAGGTCACTACGTCAAAATGGTACACAACGGCATTGAATATATCGACATGCAATTGATTTGTGAAGCCTACTGGCTGATGAAAAACTTGCTTGGTATGCAAGCAGATGAGATTGGTAAAGTGTTTGCCGAATGGAATAAAGGTGAGCTTTCAAGTTTCTTAATTGAAATTACTGCAGATATTTTGCAACAAAAAGACCCAGATGGAAAAGGCTTCTTAGTTGATCAAATTTTAGATACTGCTGGTCAAAAAGGTACAGGCCAATGGACAGCAGCTAATGCGCTTGAACTTGGCGCACCAGCCAACGCGATTGCCGCTGCGGTTTATGCTCGTGCGCTTTCAAGCCTAAAAGAAGAGCGCGTTGATGCAAGTAAAATCTTAAAAGGCCCAGCTATCAAAGTTGAAGGCGACAAAAAAGAGATTATTGAAGCCATTAAAAATGCGCTTTATTGCTCAAAAATTTGTGCTTATGCACAAGGCTTTCAACTGATTGATAAAGCACAAGTTGCTTACAATTGGAAACTTAACTTTGGTGAAATTGCCCAAATTTGGCGCGGTGGCTGTATTATTCGCGCACGTTTCTTGCAAAAAATTACTGATGCTTACGCGCTTAATTCACGCTTAAAAAATCTAATGTTAGACCCGTACTTTACTAATGCCATGAATGAAGGCCAAGCAGGCTGGCGTAAAGTGATTGCCTTGGCAGTTACCAATGGCATTCCAGCGCAAGGTTTTTCTGCCGCTCTTGCCTATTATGACGGCTATAGAAGTGCTGACTTACCAGCCAACTTGTTACAAGGTCAACGCGATTACTTTGGCGCACATACCTATGAACGTAAAGACCGCCCACGTGGTGAGTTCTTCCACTTAGATTGGCCAGAGCCTACTCGCCCACAAGAACAAGTGAGCTAGTATCTTGCTAATTTAACCAATAAAAAAGAGCGGCTAGCCGCTCTTTTTATTATCTAGCTTTAATACAATTATTTCTTTAAAGCATCGCGAATTTCACGTAATAACATCACGTCTTCTGGTGTTGGCGCTGGCGCAGCAGGCGGTTCTGCTTTTTTCATTTTATTCATCACACGTACCATTTGAAAAATGATGAACGCTAAAATAATAAAGTTGAGTGCAATTGTAATAAAATTACCGTAGGCCAATACTGCACCAGCTTTTTTTGCTTCAACTAAAGCCAACCCCATTTCTTGACCATTGAGCGGAACATACATACTACTAAAATCTAACCCGCCAAAGATTTTACCAACCACTGGCATGATAATATCGCCCACCAACGAATCAACAATCTTGCCAAAAGCTGCACCAATAATCACACCAACGGCAAGATCCATCACATTGCCTTTAAGTGCAAACTCTTTAAACTCAGCCATCATACTCATTACGCCTCTCCTTTTTTATGCTTACAAATGTTATCAATTCAAATGAAGTATTGCCTTGCCAAGCTATAATAATAGGCAACAACTTACTTATCAACAGTTAAAATGTTAAATATTGCAGTTATCACTTAAAATAAAACGCTAAGATGCCAACATTCATGACTGTTAATCCCTATTGTCTCGCCTTAATTTTAGGGGTGCTTTCAATTTTTGGCTTTGCGCCAATTGGCATTTACCCACTTACTATTTTAGGATTAACAGGTCTATTTTATTTAATAACAAAGTCTACTCATGCTCGCCAAGTTTTGTGGATAGGGTTTTGCTTTGGTTTGGGTTTTTTTGGTACCGGGGTATCTTGGGTATATGTCAGTTTGCACGATTTTGGTGGCATGCCAATGTGGATGGCAGGCTTATTTAGTTTGCTATTTTGCGCATTTTTAGCCTTATTTCATGCTAGTTTTGCTTATCTTGCAAAAAAATCAACACCCCTATTTATAGGATTGCCAATTATTTGGGTGCTGGGTGAATGGATAAGAAGCTGGATTTTTACTGGCTTTCCTTGGCTAAATGTGGGTTACTCGCAAATACCGCAAAGCCCACTAGCAGGCTTTGCTCCGATATTTGGCATATACGGGGTTTCACTATTTGTTGCTGCCATTGCCAGTTTAATTGCGTACAGCTTAACAAAACAAACTATCAGTAAATCTAGGCTCATTTTAGTGTTAGTTTGCTTGTGGCTAGCAGGTAGTTTACTCAAGAAAGTAGAATGGTCATCACCAAGTGCCCCAGCATTTTCCGCGGTGTTAGTGCAAGCCAACATTCCACAGTTACAAAAGTGGCAAGATGATGCCGCTAACGATATCATGCGTCAGTATTTTAATATGGTGCAAACTAGCCAAGCTAAACTCACCATATTGCCAGAATCTGCCATGCCTTTATTGTGGTCAGATATTCCAAGTTACTACTTAAAATCTCTAGCAGAGCACGCCAAATCAAATCAGGGTGATTTGCTGATTGGCGCAATTGAAGATAAGCAAGATGATTACTTTAATAGCATGGTGAGCATTGGGGTTTCGCCGACACAAAGTTACCAAAAATCACATTTAGTCCCCTTTGGTGAGTTTATTCCGCTCAAAAACCTGATTGGTTTTATATACCGTGATTGGTTAAACATGCCGCTTAGTGATCTTGCACGTGGCAATACGCATCCTAGCGTGCTCAATTTGGCGGGGACTTACATTGCCTCTAATATTTGTTATGAAGATGCCTTTGGTGAAGAAATCATCAGACAACTACCCAAAGCAGAAGTACTAGTCAACGCAAGTAATATGGCATGGTTTGGCAACTCTTGGGCGGTAGACCAGCATCTGCAAATGTCACAAGCACGTGCCTTAGAAAGCGGTCGTATGATGCTACGTGCCACCAATACTGGTGCTACTGCTGTCATTAATCATCATGGCGAAGTGCTTGCCAAACTGCCCTATTTTAAAACCGCCACATTAGAAGCTGAGGTCACACCATATAAGGGCACCACTCCTTATGTACGCTGGGGCAATTGGCCAATAATATTGTTGTTTTTAGCTTACCTCTTGTTGTTGCTGACTAAAAAAATGTCGATACAAAATTGGCAAAATAAACAGCGTTAAAATGGTTGAGGTGATTAAACCGCCTATCACCACAATCGCCAAAGGCCGCTGAATCTCAGAGCCTGGCCCCGTCGCAAATAGCAGCGGTATCAAGCCAAATGCCGCAATACTGGCGGTCATGAGCACAGGTCTAAGCCTGCGTTTTGCACCTTCAAACGGAATCAACGCTTTGTCCATCCCCTCATAATCTAACTGCTTAAAGTAGCTCACCATCACCACACCGTTGAGCACAGCAATCCCCAGCAAGGCAATAAAGCCTACCGATGCTGGCACTGATAAATATTCTCCCGAAATCCACAGCGCGAACACCCCGCCTATCATGGCAAATGGAATATTGGAGAGAATTAGTAGAGCCTGCTTCACAGAACCGAAGGTCATAAACAGCAACAAAAATACCAAAGCAATCGAAATAGGCACCACAATGCTGAGCCGTTTAGCAGCACGTTGTTGGTTTTCAAACTGCCCGCCCCACTTGATCCAATAGCCTTCTGGCATGGTGACTTGCGCACCCACCTTCTGCTTGGCCTCTTCTACAAAACTCACTAAGTCGCGCCCTTTGACATTTGCCGTCACCACCACCATGCGCGCGCCACGTTCGCGGTCAATTTTAACAGGCCCTTCAATCCGCTCTAATTTGGCTACGCTACCAAGCGCCACATTGGTGCCATTAGGCAAGGTGAGTTGCAGATTAGAAAATTCAACTGGCGACATGCGAACTTCTTGGCTACCGCGCAGTAACACAGGGGTTCTTCTTGCGCCCTCTTGCACCACGCCTAGCACTCGGCCTTCTAACTGGGCTTGTAAGATTTGATTGATGTCTGTCACGCTAAAGCCCAATCTGCCAGCAGCCAGCCTATCGACTTTAATTTGCAAATATTGAATGCCGCTGTTTTGTGGCGTATAGACATCTTGGCTGCCTTGAATGGTTTCAAGCACGCTAATCATTTGTTTGGCTTTTTCATCCAGCACTTTTAAATCTGTGCCATAGAGCTTAATCGCCAAATCGCCACGCACGCCCAAAATCATCTCGTTCACACGCATATCAATCGGCTGGGTAAAGCTGTAATCCAAACCCGGAATACCCGACATCACAGCACGTAGCTTTTCAATTAAAGCCTCTTTGGTTTTTACCGTCCATTCTTCTTTCGGTTTGAGCACTAAAAAGTTATCGGTTTGATTAAGCCCCATGGGGTCTAAACCCAACTCGTCAGAGCCCACGCGCGAATAGATGCCTTTGACCTCAGGCACAGCTTTTAACACAGCGCGTTGCACGGCTAAATCAGTCTCGGTACTTTGTTTGAGGTTGATAGATGGCAGCTTTTCAACGCCAATAATAATGTCACCTTCGTCCATCACAGGCATAAAGGTCTTACCGATTTGCGTATACACCACGCCTGTGAGCACCAAGAGCACAAGCGCAGCGATGACCATTTTCTTTTCGTGACGCATGGCGCGTTGCAGGGCTGGCGCATAAAGCGCGTTAAGCTTACGCACGAGCCAAGGCTCTTCTTCGTGATGCTCCTTAATTAAAAAAGAAGCAATCACGGGGATGACCGTGAGTGATAACACCAAAGATGCAGCGAGCGCAAAAATAATAGTGAGCGCAACAGGTGAAAATAACTTGCCTTCAAGGCCTTCTAAGGTGAGCAGGGGCAAAAACACCGTGATGATAATGACAATACCCGATGCTACAGGCAAGCTCACTTCACGCATGGCGTTCAAAATAATGCTCATTTTAGATTGCACATGCTGCTGTGGTGCGTGTGCCAAGTGCGAAACTATATTTTCAACCACCACCACGGCTGAATCCACCAGCATACCAATGGCAATGGCCAACCCGCCCAAACTCATTAAATTGGCAGACATGCCAAACTGCTTCATGAGTAAAAAGGTAGAGAGCACTGAAAGTGGCAAAATACAAGCAATGGTGAGGGCTGCACGCAAATTACCTAAAAATAAGACGAGTAGCACAACCACCAGCACCACGGCCTCTGTTAGCGCTTTATTCACCGTATTCACGGCACGTTCCACTAAGCTGCCGCGGTCGTAAAACACTTGTGTGGTCACACCCTTTGGCAGGGTTGGGGCAATTTCGGCAAGCTTAGCGCGTACGCCTTCTACCACTTGCCTTGCGTTAGCACCGCGCAAGCCCAGCACCAAGCCTTCAACCGCTTCGCCTTTGCCGTTCGCTGTCACAGCGCCATAACGCGTGAGTTCGCCAATGCGCACTTCTGCAATATCAGCAATGCGCACTGGCACGCCGCCGTCGCTACGAATCACGGTTTCTTTAACATCATCCAGCGTTTTAAAAGCGCCTTCTGAGCGGACTAATAATGATTCCTCACCATCGTTTAAGCGCCCTGCACCATCATTGCGATTGTTCAGCGTAATCGCATCTTGTAGCGTGTTCAGTGACACGCCCCGCGCCAGCATTTTGGCGTTATCAGGCACAATCTCAAAGCTACGCACCAAGCCGCCAAGCGCATTCACGTCGGCAACGCCAGCCACGCTTCTTAGCTGTGGGCGTATCACCCAATCTAATAAGCTACGTTTTTCTTGTAGGGAGAGCGTGTCTGACTCCACCGTGAACATAAACATTTCGCCCAGCGGCGTGGTCATCGGCGCAATACCACCAGAAATATTAACAGGCAAGCTAGACCAGACATTGCTGAGTCGCTCTGCAACCTGCTGGCGCGCCCAGTAAATATCAGTACCGTCTTCAAAATCTACGGTAATATCTGTGAGCGCATATTTCGCGACGGCTCGTAAACCGACCTGCTTGGGTATGCCTAACATTTCCACTTCTATCGGCGCCGTGATGCGCGACTCGACTTCTTCTGGTGTCATGCCAGGCGATTTGATAATGATTTTGACTTGCGTAGACGACACATCAGGAAAAGCATCAATCGGCAAAGTTTGATAAGCAAAATACCCTATAAACGACAAAATAATGGCCGCGAGGGACACCATAATGCGCTGCCTGAGAGAAAACTCGACAATAAAATTCAGCATCATTCAGCTCCCATGCCAAGCGCAGCGCCTTTAAGCGCGATAATGCCTTTTACGGCAACACGGTCTTGTGGTGTTAAATTGCCTTGAATCAAGGCATATGCGTCCTGCTCTGATATCACATTTACATTCACTGCATCAAACCCTTGCGCCACCTGTTTAAAAACTGCCACCTGCTGACCGTATCTTGCCAGTGCAGTCTTTGGCACTCTAAAAATAATATCTTTGGTTTGAGCAAAGTTTTGCATGGTAACTTCAGCTTGAACAAGCTCTCCTGGAGATAGCAAATCAGTCCCTTGCTTTACCTTTGCACGCACTCTTGTGGTTTGATTCTGCTTATTGATATTTCGCATGATAGTGACGACTTCAGCTTTTACTTGCTTGTTATCAACATTGACCTCTGCACCAACTTGTACATGCTGTAATTCTTGAACTGGCACACTTAACTCAAGCCATAGTGTGTCAAGCTGAGCAATACGGTAAATTGGCATCGCCGCATCTACACGCTGCCCCACGGTCACCATTTGCTCTAGTACCTGACCGCTGATAGGTGCGTTTATTGCAATACTGCTTTGCATGCCTCTAGCACTTGTCATTTTATTCATTGCTTCATCGCCTACCCCAGCCAATTTCATAGATTGTTTGGTTTGCGCTAATTGCGCGCTCGTAAGCTCTAGCTGACTTTTTGTTTCAAGATAACGACGCTCTGGAATAATCCCTTCTTTAAATAGCGCCTCATCTCGCGCCAATGATTTCTGTGCCAACTGATGATGCGTTTTTGCTTGTAAATAATCGCGTTGCATCATCACTAAATCTGGACTTGTAACACGTGCCAGCATTTGCCCTTGTTTTACAGATTCGCCCACTGCAACATAGATGGCTTCTATCAAGCCTGATTGTGGCACGCTTACTAAACGCTCTTGTACTGGAGGAATGATGACCTCTGCACTGTATCGCTTAGCTTGACCCACAGTGGCTTGTTGAATTTTTGTGACGGTAATGCCCATATTTTTTTGCTGGTTGGTTGTCAATTTAATCAATTCAGCATGTGCATTGTTTAAGCAAAATGTAATCACAAGAAAACTACAGATAATGATAAATTTCATGGTAATACTCCTACGGCTTGGTTATATCTTGCGATATTCCATTGATATTGAATTTGACGAAGTGCAACAGTACTTTCAACCTCTAATGCTTGCTGTTGAATCCGCAGTACACTCGTTAAGTCTGACTCGCCTAAACTAAATGCTTTTTTTGACAGCCTAGCTTGCTCACGTGCAACATCCAGTTGTTGAGTAGCTACATCAAGCTCTCTCTTGGTAGTAGTTAAATTATGCTCAGCTTCATGCAAATCTGTCTGCATCGCTAAGTACAAGGATGATTTTTCAAACAATGCAGATCCCATTTGCTTTTCAGCTTGCGCTTGCATAGGCGCTGAACGGCTTGGGCTGTCCAGTGGCACACGGATAGTAAAGCCCATGCTTTGGTTATATTGCGCATCAAAAGCACCCTGTGAATTTCTAATATTTAGCAAAATTTGTGGATTTTCACGGCGTTCTGTTTCAACCAACTCACGTTCACCTTGCGCCAAATTCACTTTAGCCTGTGCCGCCAGCCATATTGGAGATTGCTCAAAATTTTCTTTGCTTGAATGTATCTCTTCATATTGGCTTGGCATTTCGTTCAAACCAGTCAAAAGTAAATAGCGATGTCGTGCATGCATTAACTCTGCTTCAGCCAATATGGTTTGACGTTCAGCCTGCATACGTTCTTGTTGTATCAGCATTAAGTCAGTTTTAGCTAACTCCCCAGCCTTAAACTTCTTCGCTACATCTTGCTCAAGTTGCTGAGCTAACTGCTCACGTTGCTTAGCTAAAGCAACAAGTTTGCTATTCATTGCAATATTCCAAAGTGCGTCTCTCACTAATCCAGCCACTTTTAAACGCATGCTATCGCGGCTAGTATCAACATCAAGCGCACTCAACTCTGCCACTTTAGTGCGATTGAGTCGCTGCTTAGGTAACCAAAGTGGAATTTCAACAAATGCCTGCCAGTCACGTTCATTACGACCGCTACCTAAAGTATCATTTTGATGATACAAAGACAGTGCTGGTGCGCTTGGCAACAATGCGTCAGCCATCGATTTACGCGCTGTAGCATTAAAAGTGTCAGCATTAAGTTGAAATTGTTGAGGATATTTTTCTAGTGCTTTCTCCAACACCTGCGATAAAGTCAGTGCAGGGTTAATAGATAAGGTATCTTCATGCGAGTTGATTTCCGCAGAAATTACAATACTAGGTAATATCCATAAGCATGCCATGCATGCAAGGGTCATGATTTTTTTCATGAAATACTCCTAAAACGTCATTAATTAGGTTCAAAATGAACCAAACAATTGCGATTAGAAGTAAGGTGGAGCGCGAGGAGCGAGTGAAGAGCGTCTTAAATTAAGAGGAACTATTAGTTTTGGAACAGCAAAAATCTTGAGCTTACATACAGCAAGCGCTGGCAATAAAAATATAACAACTAAAACTATCGCAAGAATCTTAAATTCTTGATCACGAACAATCGTATCATCAATATTAACCAAATCGCCATGCGCATTAATATTTTTGAGGGTAGGCACACTATCGGCAAAACTTGCCAAATGATCGACGTGAAAATGCACACCTATGTTTGATAGCTTATTTTCAGAGGAACGATGAGCATGCAAAAGTGGTGATAGCATTTGCAACCAAGCAAAGCATACCACTAACATCCACACCATCATTTTTTGTATTTTTAACTGCATACTGCCACTTTAACAAAAAAATAAAAATAACACAATCTTTTTATAATCAAATACATAGAACGATTCTCATTACGCTAAATTCTTTCTAAGTCTATGTAACTAGAGTAGTTATAGGTTAAAATATAATATTGAAAAATCTATATTAAAGTTCCACATGCTTACTTTTCAGCAAATCATTTTAAATCTTCAATCTTATTGGGATAAACAGGGCTGTACCTTATTGCAACCCTATGACATGGAGGTGGGTGCAGGTACTAGTCACACTGCTACATTTTTGCGCGCACTTGGCCCAGAGCCATGGAAAGCCGCTTATGTGCAACCCAGCCGCCGCCCTAAAGATGGCCGTTATGGTGAAAACCCAAACCGTTT
>CAYXGE010000015.1:0-30246 GCA_964464435.1 uncultured Methylophilaceae bacterium | reverse complement strand
ATCTACGCTTACGTTTGCTTTCTGCGCGAATTGCATTACTGCAACACGATGAAGCGAGCTATAGAACGGATTTAGAAGTGGCTTCTGCATGGCTAAAAAAATATTTCAATTTACGCGATTTAAGCACTAAGCAAGCGTTAGATAGATTAACTCAGTTATCCTCCAGTAAAATTATTTTAGAGTTGCCAGATATCAGTGCTAGCTTAGATTTAGCTAGCAAATATAAATTATCTCTTGAAGCCAGATTGCAAGGAGACCACTAATCTCATGCGTTGGTTATTGTGGATACTGTTGATATTGGCGGCAGTTATTGGTGTTTCAATGTTGACTGCGAGTAATGAGGGCTACGTGCTGATTGTACGCCCTCCTTATCGCATGGAGCTTTCATTTAATCTGCTGTTATTATTGATGTTGCTGGTTTTTTTGCTCATGCACTATGCATTACGTTTTGTGCAATTTACCCGACGCTTACCTGCTTCTGTAAGGCAACAAAAAGAGCTTAATCGTATGAAGCAAGGGCATGCCGCTTTGATTGAAAGCTTACATGCTATTGAGCAAGGTGATGATGCCTTGGCAGAAAAGGCGGCGGCCAATGCCTTGAAATTAGGTGAAGACGCTGGCCTAAGTGCTATTATTGCGGCGCGTGCAGCGCATAATCTAGGCAATTTTCAACAACGTGATTTTTACCTAGCAGAAGCCGAGCGCTTAGCGCCAGAAGCGGTTGTCGCAAGGTTGCTAACACAGGCGGAATTGTGGCTAGATGAGGGGCGTTACCAAGAAGTATTGACGGTGACTACTCAACTCAATGCACTTGCACCTACACATCAGAAAGCCCAACGCTTAACGCAAAAGGCGCAACGTAAATTAGGGCAAGTTAAGGCGTCTTAGCGCTTAAGCCATATTCATTTAGTTTATACCAAAGTGAGCGCTCGCTTATTTCTAATAGCTTAGCCGCTTTGCTTTTATTACCTTTGGTTTGTTCAAGCGCAACAATAATCATGCGTTTCTCCAGAACAGCAACTGCATTAGGAATGGACAACGCTTCAGGGTTTACATGAAACTCAGAACCTTGTTGCGGGTCTTTTTCAGCGTGGGCTAGCATGTCGGAGGGCAAATGTTGTGGCAAGATAATATCGCCGCTACATACAATACTGGCGCGCTCTATGACATTTTCAAGTTCACGCACATTACCAGGCCAAGCATACGCTAACAAGGTTTGAATAACTTGCGGTGAAAGTACTTTATTACGCCTTTTTAAAAAACGTTCACTGAGTGCGACAACATCTAATCCACGCGTACGTAAAGGCGGTAAATCTAACCTAAACACATTTAGACGATAATACAAATCTTCACGCAGTTTTAACTCGGCAATCGCTTGTTGCGGGTCACGATTTGTTGCGGCTAAAATCCGAATATCTACTGCAATCGGGCGATTACCGCCTAATCGCTCAATCATGCCTTCTTGAATTGCACGTAATAGCTTAGCTTGCAACGCAATGGGCATTTCCGTAATTTCATCTAAAAATAGGGTGCCACCGTCGGCTAGTTCAAATTTACCAACGCGCGCCTTTACCGCGCCTGTAAACGCGCCACGCTCATGCCCAAATAGCTCTGACTCTAACATTTCAGCAGGTATGGCTGCACAATTAACGGCAACAAATAGGGCTTTTTTACGGCTCGACTGCTGATGTATAGCGCGTGCCACTACTTCTTTACCTGTACCAGTTTCACCAGTAATGAGTACCGTGGCTTTTTCTTGCGCTACTTGTGAAATGGCATGCTTTACTTGTAACATCACAGGGCTATCGCCAATTAAATCGCTATCTTCGCCATCTGCTTTATCGCGTAAAAATGCATTTTCAATTTTTAGACGTGTAATAGAAAGTGCACGCTGTATAGCTATTTCAAGCGTTTCTAAATCAAACGGACGCAAAATATAATCAGATGCCCCCAGTTTCATTGCTGAAACTGCAGAGTGAATTTCGCCTTGTGCAGTAACAATAATGGTGGGCGTTTCAATCGCTTCTGCGCGCATTTGCTCAAGCAACTTTAAGCCGTCCATAATGGGCATGTGTAAATCACTTACCACCAAATCGGCGCCATTTTGACGCAAAATATCTAACGCCTCTTTTCCATTACTAGCGAGAATAGGCTGAAATCCCGCTTGTTTAAGGCTAATTTCAAGCAGTCGTCGCATATTAGGTTCATCGTCAACGGCAAGAATGCGTTTGGTTTCAGTCACAGTGTTTGGGCTCCTAAAATAGGCAATTGTACGCAAAATTCAGCGCCTTGCATCTGGCTCTTAGTCACCATGATATGCCCTTGATGCGCTTCAACAATTTGCTTAACCACAGATAAGCCAAGTCCAATACCACCTGCACGTTGGCTGTAGAAAGGTTCAAAGACTTGTGCTCGTGCAGATTCATCAATGCCTTGCCCATTATCGCTAACCTTTATTTCTGCAAAATCCGCTTGCTTGCTTACTTCAACAATAATTTGACCTTGTGCTGGTAAAATTTGAATGGCATTTAAAATTAAATTGAGTAATACCTGTTTAATTTGGGCTTCATCACAAAGGGTAATCACCGCTTCTGGCGCGATGAGTGTGACAGCCACCTCTTTTTTATCTGCCTGTATGCGCAACATGGCACATACTTGATGTGCAATAATTGACAAATCATGCGCTTGAAAATCAGGTTTTCTAGGGCGCCCAGCATCTATTAGTGTGCTGACCAAATTATTCATTCTATCGGTCTCGCTGATAATAAAACCGCATACTTCTTTGCCGTCTTCACTCAGATGTGGCTCGCGTAACAACACTTGTGCGGATGAGCGCAAAATACCCAACGGCGTGCGTACCTCATGGCTCATGGCAGCAGCCATTTCACCCGCTACAGCAAGCTTGGCAGCACGCGTTAAATTTTCATTGGATTGTGCTAAATCATCAATCATTTTGCCAAACGCTTGAGAGAGTTGTTGTACTTCTGCAGGGCCATCAACAGGTGGTTTATCAGTGGCATCGGTTCGGCTAAATTGTTTGGCAAATTGGGTAAGTTTGGATAATGGTTGGGTAATACTTCTGGCCACAGGTATGCCAATCATCAAAGCAAGTGCAACACTAGCCAATAACAAACCAATAAAAATATGCGTCATACGTTTAACCGGTGCCATGACTTCAGATTTATGTTGTGCAAATTCTACTTGCCAGCCAAGTTGCGTCGCATTTTGATAGGCATTGGCAACCGCACGTACGCGAATACTATGTGGTTTACTATCTTGATGCCAATTGTCGGTAAGGGCTATGAGGCGCTGTTGCTTGTCAATCAACGCGGCAGCACTGCGACCTGTGACCGCATTATTTAAAATACTTTGAACCACTTGCCAATTAAACTCAGCCACTAGAGTCCCCAATACAATTGGTTCTTCGCTATCTTCTATAGGTGCAGCAATGCGCAAGCTTTTTGCATTTAGTTTGGATAAATGAATCTGTTGTGCTGGCATGTTAACGGAAATCCAAGGTGCTTGCGGCTTAAGCAATTGACCAATATGTTTCGGTTCACTTGAGGCTACAACGATGCCTGCGGTATTGATAACATCAAGGTTAAGATAAACACCGCGATAACTGGTTTTTAAATCAAGCAAGAAATGCGAAAGGCGCTTATCTACATCGTCGATACGTGCATCTTGCATAATGTCTAAACGGCTCCATGAAGCCACATTTTGCAACCGTTCAAACATCATACGGTCTATCTCATCGGCCGTAGCTTTGGCGCGAGCTTGCATGTCATGCTGAATTTCTGTGGTGAGTGCAGTTTTAGCCTCATAAAAGGCTAAAAATGACATTAAAACAATAGGCAACAACCCTACCAGTAAAAAGGCAGCAAGAAAAATAGTACGAATGGGTAGCGCGTTTTTTAACATGAAAAGGTATAGTGTGCGTTTTTAAATGTCATTATTGGCTTTTAGCGAGTTTACAATGAACCGTAGCACTTTAAAGCATTTATCATTCCTAAGTGAAAATCTGCGCCTTTTTTTTAAGGCGGCCTTTTTCAGTTTAGCCCTGACTTTGCCCCTATGCAACTATGCGTATGCGCAAAGCGAAGAAGCGGAAGCAAGTAATTTCTGGCGAGGCTTTAGTCTTGGCGGATATTCAAGCGCTGGCATTACAGCATATTCAAATGGCGATGCAGAAGCGGCACTCAATGAGGTTAGCTTATTTTTAAGTTGGGAAGGTAATAGCCGTTTTAGTTTTTTTTCCGAGTTGGAGTTAGAGCGGCCGCTCAGTTGGCGTGAGGGTAAGCGCGTTAGCGATACTGGCTCCTATTTAGATTTAGAGCGGTTTTATTTTGATTACAATCTATCCGACACAGTGAATATTCGTGCTGGACGCTTTTTAACACCAGCTGGCCGATGGAATGAGCTACATGCAGCGCCATTGGTATGGACTACCACACGCCCATTAGTCACTAGTCGATTATTTCCTAATGCCACAAACGGTGCCATGTTGTATGGTGCCGTGCCTATTAATGAAGATGCTGCCATTGAGTACAAAGTCTTTGCAGAAGCCATTAAAGACCAGCATCAAGATGGCGTTGAAATTTTATTCAAGGATGTTCGCGGTGCGCGCGTCGCTTTTGCAGGCACTGCCAATGTTGGGGTGCAACTACTTGAGTTTAAAGAGCGCAGTGTAGGTAACCCTAATTTTAGAATGATAGGCTTAGATTTTGTTAAGCAGTATCAAGGTTGGGAGTTCAGTGGTGAAGGTTTTCAACGCTTTTATACCGATGGTAGAGATGGCGGAAGTGGCGCATATTTACAGGCAGTTGCACCTATCGTACAGCAGTGGTATGGACTCGCAAGGCTAGAAACTTATGAGCATCCTAATGAAGGTTCAACGCAACGTTGGTTGTTGGGCGCAGCGTTGCGCGTGACCCCACATCGTATTTTAAAATTAGAAATTGTGGGTGGCGATGAAGCGAGAGTGGACGCGCCAAAAGGCTTTTTAGCCTCATTTGCGGTGTTGTTCTAATGCGTAGAACCTTACTCATTTTTAGTGTGTTAATGGGCTTTAGCTTGCCAAGTCTGGCAAGTGATGAAGTACTCGCAATTATTGTGTCACCAGAGCAGTCTATTAAAACGTTGAGCAAAAGCGAGCTTTCTCTTATTTTTTGGCGTAAAAAACTGTATTGGGCTAATCATAAGCGTATACGCCCAATTAATTTAAGTACTGAGCATCCCCTCCGCCAGAATTTTTCTGCGCGCGTGTTAAAAAGTTTGCCAGAACAACAAACCGATTATTGGAATGGTTTGTACTATCACGGTGTTTTGCCGCCGCATGTGGTCAATTCTAGTGAGGCGATGTTACGTACAGTAGCAGAGACAGCTGGTGCTATTGGCTATGTATCGGCCTGCGAGGCTGATTCGCGCGTTAAAGTATTAGCTTGGCTTAATGCTGATGGTCAAGTCGTGTTTGAAGCCCCTAATACTAACTGCCAGTCAGAATAAGTCTTTTGCGATAAATATATGTGGTAGCAAGTAGCAATAACCTGCAAAAACAGTATAAACGTGCAAAAAATGCATGCAATTTTTGCAGTGATAGTGATGCCAGCCAGTCCAAACTTTACTTTCGTAAGCTTAATTAATTGTTAACTAATTGATTTAATTGTAATTATATTAGTTGGCATGCGCTTTGCAGTAAGTTGCTTAAATGTTTCATCTTAGGAAAACACATGACAGCAGCACTTCATAGCACGGTACTTGCAGAGCACAACGCAATCGGTACGCTGGTACCAAGCATTTCAACGGGTGATTTAGCCACGCGTGAAGCCACTATTCATCTACATGCTAGCATCCCAGTAATGACTACTATTGCAGACCAATACTCGCCGGAGCGAGCAGAGATGGAGGCTTTTGTCAGTATGATGTTTAAGCGCGTTCATCATGCAACAGTCACGCATTTTATGCCGCAATTAATGGGTCTGCGCGATGTTAGCGGTAAGCTGTTAGCCGTATGCGGAATTCGCCATGCAGAGCATCAGCCATTGTTTCTTGAGCATTATTTGGATGCCCCTGTAGAGCAAGTGTTGTCATCACGCGTTGGCAGTCAAGTTGCGCGTTCAAGTATTTTAGAAGTGGGTAATCTTGCTGTATTAGCACCAGAAACAGTGCGCAGCTTACTCGCGAGTGTAAGTGTGTACTTACATAGCACGCATTCAGATTGGGCTGTGTTTACAGGCATTACTACCTTAAGAAACTCACTCACCAAACTGAATATGCCATTACAATTATTAGGTGAGGCTAGTATTCACAGTTTGCCTGTTGCTGAGCGTGCAGCATGGGGCACATACTACGACGAACGTCCTCAAGTGATGGCAATTCGACGCATGCAGTAGGGTGCAAAATGCTGTTTTCTACTATTCAAACTCTGGCAGTCGCTAAACCCCTTAATATTGCATTAAGTAACCAGCTTGTGCGCATCAATTATGCAGATTTGCTTGTTGAGATAGAGCAAGTGCGCAAAAAGTTAATCAAAGCTAACCCAATTGTATTGGGCATTGCCATGGATAATTCACCTGCATGGGCAGTGGTAGATATCGCAGCGGCAAGCTTAAATATTTGTGTTGTGCCTTTGCCTTTGTTTTTCTCGGCTGAACAAATTGCCCATGCCATTACAGACGCTGGCGTAGACATGGTGATTTGCGATGACCCGCTACACTTTGAGGGTGTTTTGCAAGCGCAAAGCATTCATATTGAAGGCGAAATCCAGCAGCTAGTTGCAGGTAAAGTGTTAACAGAATTTAAACTAAAAACGCTTGCTAATCAGCAAATACCGCAAAATACCGCCAAAATTACTTATACCTCTGGCACCACTGGAAAGCCAAAGGGCGTATGCTTAAGTAAGTCGCTCATTGAAATGGTTGCTACATCTTTACTCAAAGCTACAGATGCTAAGCCACAAGACCAACATTTAAGTATCTTACCGCTGTCTACTTTGCTTGAAAATATTGCAGGGCTTTATGTGCCGCTGATGGCAGGCGCTACTGCGCATCTTTATCAATCAAAGCAAGTGGGTATGGCAGGCGCCAGCGGTTTTGACGTACAAAAAATGATGCAATTATTGCAAACCACGCAAGCAAGTACTTTAATTTTAACGCCTGAGTTACTCAATGCTTTGGTTTGTGCCGTTGAGTTAGGCATGCCAGCACCAGCTAGTTTGCGCTTTATTGCAGTAGGCGGTGCCACAGTATCTCCAAGTTTACTCAAACGTGCCGACGCCTTGAAACTCCCTGTATATGAAGGTTATGGTTTGTCTGAATGTGGTTCTGTGGTAGCGCTTAATACCGCGCAAGCTAGAAAGCTAGGGAGCGTAGGTAAGCCTTTAGCCCATGTGAATATACATTTAGCAGAAGACGGCGAAATACTGGTAGAAGGCGCAAGATTTTTAACCTACTTAGGGGTAAATTCAGCTATTAACGATAGCTTAAAAGCATGGCCAACAGGCGATATTGGCTATGTAGATGCAGAAGGATTTTTGCATATCACAGGCCGAAAAAAGAATATGTTTATTACATCTTTTGGCAGAAACGTTGCGCCAGAATGGGTAGAGCGTGAACTCACACTGATGCCGGCTATTGCGCAGGCAGCATTATTTGGTGAAGCTAAACCGTTTAATACAGCAGTGATTGTACCGAGAAAAAACGCAACTAGTAGTGCCATTCAGACTGCAATTGACTCAGTAAATGCTAGTCTTCCAGACTATGCCAGAGTCACTAGATGGATTCTTGCAGATGCACCTTTTCTAGCGCAAAATGGGCAACTTACCGCCAATTACAGGCTACGTCGAGAAGTGATTTGGCAACACTATCAGCAAAGCATTAATCATATTTATGAGGAATCTAGCAATGCCGTTTTATAACACGCTATTAAGTGCTACAGAGCCAGCGCGCCAAACGCTTTTTAGCCAACCTATTATTCAAGCAGCTGCCACAGGCAATGTTTCGTTAGAAGCTTATATCGCTTTTTTAACAGAGGCCTATCACCACGTAAAACACACCGTGCCATTACTGATGCTTTGTGGAGCAAAATTACCAGAGACCCACGAATGGCTACGTGAAGCCATGGCAGAATATATTGAAGAAGAATTGGGACACCAAGAGTGGATACTCAATGACATAAAAGCCTGTGGTGCAGATGCTGAAGCAGTGCGTCATGGTCAGCCCAGAATTGCAACAGAACTTATGGTTTCTTATGCCTATGATATGATTAATCGCGTTAATCCAGTCGGGTTTTTAGGCATGGTGTTAGTGTTAGAAGGCACCAGTGTGGCGTTAGCCTCACAAGCGGGTGCGGCCATACAAAAAAGCCTAGGCTTAAGCAACAAATCATTTAGCTATTTAACCTCACATGGATCTTTAGATGTTGGCCACACCGCATTTTATGAAGGTTTAGTGAATAAAATATCCTCACCTGCTGAACAAGATTTACTCATTCATAGCGCAAAGGTATTTTACAAATTATATGGTGATATTTTTAAAGACTTAGGTGAGCGTTTTATCAACGCAACAAATACGGCATGCTAGCAAATAAGCGTGTTCTATTAACTGGCGCAGCTGGTGGCTTAGGTCAAGCCTTGGCGATGGGGCTTGCAGTAAAAGGTGCTAAACTTGCTTTGGTTGATAGAAATGCAGAAGGGCTGCATGCGCTATGTACCAAAATTTCACAATTAGGTGGCAGCGCCACGCCAATTATCAATGATTTTAGTCATGATGATGCAGTAGCAACCGTGATTAATGAAGCACTGCAAAAAATAGGTGATATCGATATATTAATTAACAGTGCAGGCATTTTAGATTTTACTTATTTTGCAGAGCAAGACCCGCAACGCATTAGCCAAATTATGGCTGTTAATAGTGTCTTGCCCATGCAGTTAAGCCGTGAAATATTGCCAAGATTTAAACAAAAAAACGCTGGGCATATTGTTAATATTGGCTCTATATTTGGCTCAATAGGCTTTCCACACTATGCGGTATACAGCGCCAGTAAGTTTGCCTTACGCGGCTTTTCACAAGCACTGCGTCGTGAATTGTTTGATAGCTCAATTAAAGTAAGTTACATTGCCCCAAGAGCCATTAAAACCCCAATTAATAATGAAGCTTCAGCGCAGATGATGGCAGCCACTAATACAACGATGGATGAGCCAGATGCCGTAGCAAACCACATTATTAGCGCCATTGAAAAACAAAAAGCCGAGCACTTTATTGGTCAGCCAGAGTCATTATTTGCATGGCTCAATGGATTTTTACCAAACTTAGTGAGTATGGGCTTAAAAACCCCGACCAAAGTAGCGCGTCAATATTTAAAAAAGCATGAATGAAAAGTTTAACGTGAATGAACAGTTTACGTTAATAAATAGTTTAATACGAGGAGACCATTGAAATGAAACGATTAACAACTCTAATCGCAGGTTTAATGATTGGCTTGATTAGCATGACGCACACTGTCATGGCGGAAGAGCTAGACGCCGAAATTGTAGAATTGCAACATGAATGGGCCAAAGCCAATTATAACACTGCCAAAGATGCACAAGAGCCAACGCTAAAGGCGTTAACAGAACGCGCCCATGAAGTCACAACCAAGCTAAATAATGCGCCAGAAGCATTAATTTGGGAAGGTATTATCAACGCAACCTATGCCAGAGCCAAGGGCGGTATTGGCGCACTTAAATTTGCAGAAAAAGCACGTGATTTATTACTGGCTTCAGAAAAAGCCAATCCTAATGCATTGCAAGGCGCGGCTTATACCAGCTTAGGTTCATTGTTTTATAAAGTGCCAGGCTGGCCAATTGGATTTGGTGATAAAAAGAAAGCCAAAGCCTACTTAGAAAAAGCGTTAAAAATCAACCCAAGCGGTATAGACTCCAACTATTTTTATGGTGATTATCTGTTAGAACAAGGGCAATATGCCAAAGCGATAGAATACTTTAAGAAAGCCCAAGCAGCAGCGCCGCGTGTAGGCCGTGAGGATGCTGATGCAGGCAGAAAAGGCGAAATTGAAGAAGGCCTAAAGAAGGCAGAAAGCAAACTTTAAAAAGTGAATTTTAAATAATAAAAAAGCGGATATTTATCCGCTTTTTTTATGTACCATAGCCACTTGTGATGGCTAATCAAACATGACGAAATTAGTGTTTTTCGCAATGTTCTTTTTCTGGGTGGCACTCTTTATCTGTAGCAAAAGATACATTTGAAACTAAAGCAAACATAACAAACAACACTGCAGCAAATTTTTTCATGGTATTTTCCTTTGTTAGAATTAATCAAATTTAGCAACAACACGCATTTGTTGAATGTATGTTGTTGCATGATTTAGTTAACGTCTAGCAAATGATTTTCTTTAGTACCAAAATTAAATTTTTTATAAAAAATTAAAGAACTTTATTATTTAACGTAAGGGTTCACCAAACTATCCACCAAACGATGCAAGGCCTCGCGGATTTGCTCTTCAGACACTTCCATCAGCAAGCCGTCTTCCAAGGCATCTTGGGCGATTTGCTTAATTTCATCAAAGTTTTCGGTCATGACTTTGACTTTTTCGGTGCAAGAAACCACGGAGCCGTCATCGCGCACCCATTTTGGCCATGCGGATTTTTCTGGCGCACTCATGTGCTGAGTCTTTCTAGTTTTTGCAGGAGCTTGGTCATGGCATGACCACGGTGACTGATACGGCTTTTAATTTCTAGAGGAAGTTCAGCAACGGTTTTGCCTGTTTTTGCATCTAAAAACAAGGGGTCGTAGCCAAAGCCGTCATTGCCGCGATATTCAGATAATATCTCGCCTGCCCATTGCCCTTCGGCAATTAAAGGCTCGGGGTCGTGTTCATGGCGCACGAGCACCATGACGCAGTAAAAATGCGCGTGACGATTAGGTTCATTACCTAACACTTCAAGCAATTTTTGATTGTTACGGTCATCACTTTTTGGTTCGCCTGCATAGCGCGCAGAAATCACGCCTGGTGCGCCTTGTAGGGCGTCCACGCAGAGGCCTGAGTCATCTGCCAAAGCGGGCAAACCTGTGTGCTTGCTGGCGTGTCTGGCTTTGGCAAGGGCGTTTTCAATAAAGGTGCAAAATGGCTCTTCGCACTCGGGCACACCTAGCGCCGATTGCGGCACAATCTCAATATTGAGTGGCGATAGTAGGTGTGCGATTTCGCGCAGTTTGCCTTTGTTGCCGCTAGCGATAACGAGCTTGTTAAAAGGTAAAGCCATGCTTAAATGCTCAGCGCTTGTTTTTGCAATGCGCTTAATTGTTCAATGCCGTGCACGGCTAAGTCGAGCATGCTGTTCATGGTGTCGCGGTCAAAAGGTTCGCCTTCGGCTGTGCCTTGTATTTCAACAAAGCCGCCGCTACCTGTCATCACTACGTTCATGTCGGTGTCGCAGTCTGAGTCTTCAATGTAGTCTAAATCTAGCACTGGCGTGCCTTTGTAAACACCTACAGATATTGCAGCGACTGAGTTTGTAAGCGGGCTTTCAGTAATTAAGCCGTTGTTTAATAAATGTGTTACAGCATCATGTAGCGCCACATAAGCACCTGTAATGCTGGCGGTGCGGGTGCCGCCATCAGCTTGAATCACGTCGCAATCAAAATGAATAGTGCGCTCGCCTAGTTTTTGCAAATCAATCACAGCGCGTAAACTGCGACCTATTAGGCGCTGAATTTCTTGCGTACGTCCAGATTGTTTGCCTTTTGCGGCTTCTCTATCCATGCGGCTGCCGGTCGAGCGTGGCAACATGCCATATTCTGCTGTGACCCAGCCCTGGCCTTTGCCTTTTAAAAAGGAAGGGATTTTTTCTTCTACACTGGCGGTGCAAAGCACATGCGTATCGCCAAACTTGACCAGCACTGAGCCTTCCGCGTGTTTGGTGTAGTGTCGAATAATTTCAACTTTGCGCAATTGGTGATTGGCGCGTTGGCTTGGGCGTGTTTGGGCAGATTGACTCATATGCATGACGTTTCAAAAAATCAAAAAATGCATTATATGCTAAGGTGAGCTAGGCAAGCATAGATTATGAATATCAGATGAGTTTTAAGCTTTGTGTTTGTTAATCGCTCGTTGAATTTCGGCGATTGCGGCATCAATATCGGCATCACTTAAATCATTGTTATTAGGAGGTGTGTTGGTCAATAAAGTGGTGTTAAGAATGGTAGTAGTAGATTCAAACCCCATTTTTTCTGTTGAAACAGCACTTTGTTGATTTACCTGTGCGCCCCATTTTATGCCTACTGCAGTCATGTTGTCGCCATTTACATCACATAATGATTCTGCAATCTCTAATAATTTTGGCACTGATTCATTGATAGAGCCCGCATGTAAAATTTTGGCAATGACCTGATCATTTAACACGGTCCATAAACCATCTGAGCATAGTAATATTAAATCGCTCGCTCTCAGTGGCATAGGTTTGGATAAGGCAATCTGCGGAAGGACATCTCCACCCAAACAGCTATATATTTTATGCCGATCAGGATGGGTGAGCATTTCTGCTTTTTCAATCGTGCCTTTGTTAAACAAAACTTGCACAATAGAATGGTCTTCTGTACAAAAAATTTGATCCCCTTTGCGAAAGTGATACAAACGAGAATCGCCCACGTGTGCACAGTAAAGCGTGTTATTTTGTATAAGTGCAACCACAATAGTGGTACGCGGTGAGTCTTCTAACGCATTAGATGTTTTTAGACCTTCAATAGCCTCATGAATCGCACTTATATGGTCTAACAGAAAACGATCAGGTTCTGCGATACTTGGCTTCGCCTGTTTTTGAAAAGCCTCGGTCATGATTTGTATCGCCAATTGCGCCGCCAACTCTCCATGACGATGACCACCCATGCCATCGGCCACGGCCACCAACATCGACTCCTTGCTGTAGGAGTAAGCCACTCGGTCTTGGTTGTAAGGCCGTGGCCCTTGGCGACTATGTTGTGAGATTGAGAATTGCATATGTTAGCCGTTTTACATGATGGGCTTGTTTAAAAAATCCATGACTTTATTCACCAGATTTGGTTTATTTAATGCCTCTAGTTCTTCGGCAGTTGGCTTGTCGTTAAGTAATGCTTTTTGCACGGCAAACACACTTTGCGGACGTTGCATGTGATCTAAGGCCATACAATTTTCAATGATATTAAGTAAATTTTTTGAGTAAAGGCCTTTACTTAATTTTTCTAACGGTACGATTGCATCTTTTTTCACGCGCTCATTGGCCGCTAGTGGCGAGGTGTGACTAATGCATGAATACATAGTCGCCCCTAGACTATAAACATCGCTCCAAGGGCCAAGTAAATCTCTATGTTCATATTGTTCTGGCGGGGCAAAGCCAGGGGTATAACTTGGCGGTAATTGGGGTTGCATCGAATTGAGCGTCTGTCTGGCGGAACCAAAATCCAGTAACACTGGTGAGCCATCTAAGCGAATATAAATATTGGCAGGCTTAATATCTAAATGCAAAAGTTTATTGGCATGCACCTCGCGCAAGCCGTTGCATAGTTCACAAAACACGCGGCGAATAAAATTTTCAGATATAGGGGTGTTTTCGCTTAAAATATGCTCTTGTAATGATTTGCCACGTTCGTACTGCATCACCATGTATACAGTTTCATTGGCGCGAAAAAAATTAGTGACACGTACGATGTTTTTATGATTAATATTGGCAAGTGCACGGCCTTCTTCAAAAAAACATTTAAGGCCATGTTTAAAATTAGTTGAGCTTTCAGTTTCAGGGACAACGTTTTGGCTCATTTCTGCGCGAAACGCTAATGTGGCTGGTAAATACTCTTTGATAGCGACCGTTTTTTTGTTTTCATCGCGCGCAATATAGACAAAGCTAAACCCACCCGCACTGAGGAGTTTTCTAATTTCATACCCATTTAATTTATAACCCATGGGCAGTGCTTGTTGTGTAGAAACTAGCATTTTGCTAAATTACTTTAAGATAATGTATTTAAGTTACGAAATAATATAGCTATTTTATGATTTATAGCTAGCTTTTTTTAGCGTTTTCTCAATTTATTCAGGACTTTCCTATGATTTCAAGCATGACAGGCTTTGCATCTTTAGAAAAAGAAACGCCCTATGGTGTGCTGGTGTTTGAAATGCGCACGGTGAATCATCGCTATTTAGAGTTGCATTTAAAGTTAGATGACCATGTACGTAGCTTTGAGCCCATGGTGCGCGAGCAGATGACCAATGCCTTAGGGCGTGGCAAAGCGGAGTGTCGCATCAGTTTAATGGCTAATACCAATCAAGCCAGTCAAGTGTTACTCAATACAGAAGTGTTACAAAGTTTGGTGCAGTTAGAAGCGCAGGCGCAACAGCACTTTCCAAAAAGTGCACCACTGACCACAGCTGATATTTTGCGCTGGCCAGGGGTCATACAAACCGCGCATTGTAATCAAGATATTTTGACTGAAGCCATGCAGGTCGGGTTGCAACAAGTGCTGGTGGATATGACAGCATCGCGACAAAGAGAAGGCGCAAAACTAAAAGCCATTATTTTAGAGCGCTTGCAAGAAATGGAAGCCATTGTGGCGCAAGTTAAACCTTTGTTACCTTTACAGGTAAAAGCGTATCAAACTCGTTTAACAGAAAAAATGTTAGAAGCCATAAAAACCCTTGATGAAGAACGCATGCGCCAAGAAGTGGTGTTATTTGCGCAAAAAATAGATGTAGATGAAGAGTTAACGCGACTCACTGCACATATTGCAGAAGTTAAACGTATTTTGGATAAAGATAGCAGTGCGGGTAAGCGTTTAGATTTCTTAATGCAAGAACTCAATCGAGAGGCGAATACTTTGGGTTCAAAATCCGTATCGACTGAAGTTTCACAAGCCTCGATGGGACTTAAAATTTTAATCGAACAGATGCGTGAGCAAATACAAAATATTGAATAAAAAAGTGCGATAAAAAGGTAAAATAGCCCTTATATGAGTGGAAATTTATTTATTATTACAGCGGCATCGGGTGCTGGTAAAACCAGCCTAATTAAAGCATTACTTGAGAGTGAGCCGACTATCAAGCTATCGGTTTCGCACACCACGCGTGCACCACGACCGGGCGAGGTTAACGGAGAGCATTATCATTTTGTTGATGAGGCCACGTTTGTGCAAGCATTGAATGCAGGTGACTTTTTAGAAAGTGCTTCCGTACACGGCGCTTATTATGGCACCTCGCAGTCTGTGGTAGAGGCTACGCTTAAAACGGGGCAAGATTTAATCTTAGAAATTGATTGGCAAGGGGCGGCGCAAGTACGCCAACTTTATCCACAAGCCATTAGTATATTTATTTTACCGCCATCCATTGAAGCGCTAGAAAAGCGCTTAAATAATCGTGGTCAAGACAGCCAAGAAGTGATTGCCAAAAGATTGGCAGCGGCAAGAAATGAGATGAGTCATGTTGCAGAGTTTGACTATGTTACAATTAACGATGAATTTGATGTAGCGCTTGAAGATTTACGCGCTATTTTCCGAGCTAGCAGACTCAAGCGCGAGGTGCAGCTCATGCGCCACGCGGCAATGCTGCAATCACTCATTTAGTTTTATCTTTTAATCTTTACGCATTTGGAGAAATAATATGGCACGTATCACCGTTGATGATTGCTTAGACAAGATTCCTAACCGTTTTCAACTGACATTGGTAGCAGCCTACCGCTCACGTCAGTTGGCCAATGGTTCAGAGCCTTTGGTCAATTCGCACGGCGCAAAAGATAAGCCAACAGTGATGGCCTTGCGCGAAATTGCTGCAGGCATGGTGGGCGTTGAGATTTTAGGTCGTTCAAACGTTTAGGCCATGATAGCAATGGCGTTATTTTCTCGCCATTGCTCACGTTTTAACGTGTTGTATGTCAAAATCAGCAAGTCACCGCACGCCAGAGTCGGCTAAGCCCGTACTTCCCCCTTTGCTTCCAGCGGATAGCGAAGACTCCCAACTCAGTCTTAAACTTAAACATTACCTCAAACCAGAAGATTTAGAGCTGGTTTGGGATGCTTATCGCTATAGTGCGGCAGCGCATGAAGGACAAATGCGCCGAAGTGGTGACCCGTATATCACGCACCCAGTTTCAGTAGCCTGTATTTTGGCCGAGCTACATCTAGATGTGCCTAGCATTAATGCCGCTTTATTACATGATGTTGTAGAAGATACGGGCATTACTAAAGATGAAATTGCTGAAAAATTTGGCAAACAAGTAGCGGAATTAGTCGATGGTTTATCTAAGCTAGACAAAATTGAGTTTCAAAGTGCCACACAGGCGCAGGCAGAAAACTTCCGTAAAATGTTACTTGCTATGGCGCAAGATGTACGCGTGATTTTGGTAAAACTGGCAGACCGTTTGCACAATATGCAAACGCTTGACCATATGAAACCAGAAAAGCAACGCCGCATTGCCCATGAAACTTTGGATATTTATGCGCCCATTGCTAATCGTTTAGGGCTCAATGCTATCTACCAAGAGCTAGAAGATTTAAGTTTTAAATACTTACACCCTATGCGTTATGGCGTGCTAAGCAAGGCTATTAAAGCAGCACGAGGCAACCGTAAAGAAGTTATTAGCAAAATTTTAGAAGCCATTAAAACGCGCATTCAAGAAGCTAATATTGATGCAGATATTACGGGTCGTGAAAAACATCTTTTTAGCATTTATAAGAAGATGAGCGATAAAACCATGGATTTTGAGCAAATTCATGACATTTACGGGTTTAGAGTGATTGTCAAAGATTTACCAACTTGTTATTTAGCACTAGGTGCTTTGCATAATTTGTATAAGCCTATTCCAGGCAAATTTAAAGACTATATTGCGATTCCCAAAGCCAACGGCTATCAATCTTTACATACCACTTTGTTTGGTCCGTTTGGTACACCGATTGAAGTGCAAATTAGAAGCCAAGAAATGCACAATATTGCCGAGGCTGGCGTGGCGGCGCATTGGTTGTATAAAACCACCGATGCCCATTTAACAGCGCTTCAACAACAAACGCACCAATGGTTGCAACGTATGTTGGAGATTCAAAGTGAAAGTGCCGATTCACTAGAGTTTCTTGAGCACTTTAAGGTCGATTTGTTTCCTGATGAGGTCTATGTATTTACCCCTAAAGGTAAAATTTTGGCATTGCCAAAGGGCTCGTCAGCGGTTGATTTTGCCTACGCTGTGCATACCGATATTGGTAATCGCTGTGTTGCCGTTAAAATCAACCAAGAACTTGCGCCACTGAGAACAGAACTTAAAAACGGTGACCACGTTGAAATTATTACCGCAACCAATGCTAAACCTAACCCCATGTGGCTTAACTATGTGGTGTCTGGCAAAGCACGTTCACATATTCGTCACTATCTAAAATCGATGCAGTCGTCGGAGTCTGCTCTATTGGGTGAACGTATGCTTAACCAAGCCTTAAAGGCAATGCATACTAAGCCTGAAGATATTGATGAAGCACGCTGGCAAAAATTGCTACGTGATTACGGCGCAAAACATAAGCAAGAGATTTTGACTGATATTGGTTTAGGAAAACGCCTCAATGTCATGGTGGCGCATCAGTTAGTAGCGCAAGGTGAAGCGCCACTAGCAAAGAAAAAAGAAGAAGATACCGGCACCACTATAGGTAATTTTATTGGCAAAATTTTGAGTAAGAGCCCGTTTAGCTTTAGTAATAAGCCTCTTGATACTATTACTATTCGCGGCAATGAAGGTATGGCAGTGCAATACGCATCATGTTGTCGCCCCATTCCTGGTGACCCAATCTTAGGATTTATTAATAAAGATAAGGGGCTGGTAATTCATACCCATGATTGCCCAACAATTCGTAAATTTAGACTAGACCCAGAAAAATGGCTCGATGTAGATTGGGAGCCCGAAGATGCAAGATTATTTAAAGTAAATTTAAAAATTTCTGTGGCAAATGAACCGGGCATGTTAGCTAAAATTGCTTCGGCCATTGCCGATGCAGGCTCTAATATTGACCACGTGAGCGTTGATGAGGCAGATGGAAGCCAATATAGCAATATCTTGTTTACGGTACAGGTCAAAAATCGAGTGCATTTGGCTGAATTAATGCGTCAAATTCGTAAAATACAAAATGTGGTGAGAATAAACCGTGTCAAAGGCAATCTTTCAGAACATCGTGTTTAAAAATAATTAATCAATTTGAGGAGCTATATGAACGAGTATTTCAACTCAGGTAATCGCCAACTACAAGACCAATTTGATACACGTCGACTAGCCGATAGACTGCAAGGTGGCATAATTCAACCCATCATAGCCCCGCCAGATGCTGAGTTTATTGAAGCGCAAAATATGTTTTTTTTAGCGACAGTCGATGACAAAGGGCAAGCCAATTGCTCATACAAAGGTGGTAGCAAAGGCTTGGTTAAAGTGGTGGATGAAACTACATTGGCTTTTCCAATATACGATGGCAACGGCATGTTTATGTCGGCAGGTAATGTGTTGGTGAATGGTCAAGTGGGGTTATTGTTTATTGATTTTGAGCGCCAAGCTCGCGTGCGTGTGAACGGCATGGCGAGCATTACAGATAACGATCCATTGCTTTCAAATTGGCCTGAAGCAGTTATTGTTGTGCGTGTAAAAGTGCGTGAGACATTTCCAAACTGCCCTCGATATATACACAAAATGACATTAGTTGAAGAATCTACATTTGTACCTAAAGCGGCTTGCCAAACACCAGATGCTGCTTGGAAAAAACTTGAAATCGTAGCTGATGTGTTGCCCGCAAAAGATGCCCATTTAGCCAGTAATGAGCAAGACGTATTAGCCGCCATTAACCGCAATTAAGTTAGGAAATTATGCAAAAAACCATCATCAGCACACCGCTTGCCCCAGCTGCCATCGGCACTTATTCGCAAGCGGTAAAAGTAGGCACTACTGTTTATTTATCAGGTCAAATTGGCCTAGAGCCAGCTAGCATGCAAATGGTAGAGGGCATAGAAGCACAAATTCACCGAGTGTTTAGTAATCTTAAAGCCGTGGCAGAGGCCTCGGGTGGATCATTAGCAGACGTTGTTAAGCTTAACATCTTTCTGACGGATTTAGCCCATTTTGCCATGGTCAATAGCATTATGGCTGAGTATTTTACGCAACCTTATCCCGCACGTGCGGCAGTTGGCGTGGCCGCTTTGCCGCGCAATGCCTTGGTTGAGGCAGATGGTGTCATGGAGTTAGGCTAAATTCTGAGTGCACTGGCTGACATCAAGGGGATGACCAAGCCTGTGATAGCAGGCTTACAAAAGCTAGGGATTAGCGATGTACACGGCTTACTTTTGCACATGCCTTTGCGTTATGTTGATGAAACGCATATCACACCTATTTGCGATTTACGCCTTGGCGAGCAAGCCCAAGTAGAAGGCGAGATTGTCCACGCCGAAGTCACTTATAAACCACGTAAAGCCTTGATTGCAAGATTGCATGATGCTAGTGGAGACATTTTCCTACGCTTTTTAAATTTTTATCCTAGTCAAATTGCGGCACTTAAAGTGGGGGCGCATATTCGTGCTTTGGGTGAGGTTCGCCATGGTTTTTTTGGATATGAGATGGTGCATCCTCAAACACGTGCTGTGCGAGATAGCACACCAGTTAAAGAAACACTTACGCCAGTATACCCAAGCACTGCTGGTTTAACGCAACCCACCATCAGAAAATGGGTGGCATGGGCGCTGCAACATGGCGATATTACGGAAACTTTGCCAGCCAGTATCTATGCAACGCTCAGGCTACCTAGTTTTGCCCAAAGTTTACAATTTTTGCATCATCCCAGCCCTGAAACAGCATTACAAACGCTAGAAGATAGAAGCCATGCTTGTTGGCAACGGCTGGCCTTTGACGAGTTGCTGGCACAGCAACTATCCATGCGTCAGCATTATGCAAAGCGTCGAGGCATGGGTTCGCCAGTGCTTAAAGCATCCACAAAACTGGTACCCACTTTACTCAATGCTCTACCGTTTACACTTACGCAGGCGCAACGTAAGGTATGCCATGAAATAAGCCAAGATATTTCCTTACCGTATCCCATGCAACGCCTACTTCAAGGCGATGTGGGGAGTGGAAAAACCGTGGTTGCGGCGATAGCTGCGTTGCAAGCGATTGAAAACGGCTATCAAGTAGCTATTATGGCACCTACAGAAATCTTGGCCGAACAGCATTACAAAAAAATGCAAACTTGGTTAGCCCCACTCAATATTGAGATTGCATGGCTAACAGGTAGTCAAACTAAAAAAGAGCGAACAGTCTCCCTGCAGGCGATTGACTCAGGGCAAGCGCAACTTGCGGTAGGCACACATGCTTTGTTTCAAGAAAGTGTGCAATTTAAACAACTGGGTTTGGTGATTGTTGATGAGCAACATCGATTTGGTGTACAGCAACGTTTACTACTGCGCAACAAGGGCCAAAATAGCCAAATTAGCGCACCTCACCAGTTAATGATGTCTGCAACGCCTATTCCACGGACTTTATCGATGAGTTATTTTGCTGATTTAGATGTGTCGGTGATAGACGAATTACCGCCGGGTCGCACGCCCATCATCACCAAAGTTATTGCCGATGACAGACGAGATGAAGTGCTAGAAAGAGTGCATGCTGCTTGTGGTCAAGGCGCACAAGCGTATTGGGTATGTCCGTTGATTGAAGAAAGTGAAGCACTGCAATTACAAACAGCATTAGACACTTTTGCTCATATGCAAGAATGTTTTCCAGATTTACGCGTAGGCTTAGTGCATGGCAGGATGAAGCCAACAGAAAAACAACAGGTGATGGCACTGTTTAGTGCAGGAGAATTACAATTATTGGTTGCTACTACAGTCATAGAAGTGGGGGTTGATGTCCCAAATGCTAGCCTAATGGTGATTGAGCATGCCGAGCGCATGGGTCTTAGCCAGTTGCATCAATTGCGAGGCAGGGTAGGGCGTGGTGCGGCAAAAAGCGCTTGTATTTTACTTTATCAAAAGCCGCTTTCAGAGATGGCACGTGCTAGACTCAAAGTCATTTACGAGAGCAATGATGGTTTTGAAATTGCAAAGGCCGATTTAAATTTACGCGGTCCAGGTGAGTTTTTAGGGGTACGTCAAAGTGGCGCGCCTATGCTAAAAATTGCTGATTTAAACCGTGATGTAGCCTTATTAGAAGAGGCTAGTAAGCAAGCCGAACGTTTATTAAAAGAGCAACCGCAAGCAGTTGAAAAGCATTTAAAGCGCTGGATGGGCGGCCGTACTGAGTTGGTGAAAGTCTAATTTTCTGTCTTTCTAACTCAGAGGACTGAGTGTTTATCATTGGCTAGTTAGGCAATCACAAGCATGATGATTTCCGTTAAAATGATCATCTAAAAGAAAACATCCTATAAAGGTTGCGTGCGATGAAACCCAAACAACAAGGCTTTATGCTGTGGGCTACACTAGTGGTGATTGTGCTGTTATTTGCCATTTACTTAGCCCTAGTGCTCACGTTTTCATACTCAGATGGTGATAGAGCTGGTTATTTGCAAAAACTATCGCGCAAGGGTTGGATTTGTAAAACCTATGAAGGTGAAATGGCCATGACAACTGTGCCAGGTGTTGCGCCAACACTTTGGTTGTTTACGGTGAAAGATGAAGCGGTAGCGCAACAACTCAATGGCTTAATGGGTAAACGTATCAGTGTGACCTATGAAGAACATATCGGTATCCCTACAAACTGTTTTGGCGACACGCGATATTTTGTCAACAAAGTGACGGTACTTGATAAGTAGTGCCCTGATAATAAGTGGGAAATTTACGTGCTAAAAACGAGAACGGACGGTTGTCAAACTCGTTCACACTGGCTACGCAAGCCAATTCAATCTAATGGATATCATAAATGGTTGATAGACAGGGGTTCGCTTACTAGAGCTTTGCAAAAGATAGCAAAGGCGCAAAAACAGAATTTTTCCGTAGCACTGCTATCACAACGTCAGCAAAAACCATTACAAGATGAGTATGGCCCGTTGCGTTTAAGGGCGCATCAATATGCCGTTGTACGACAAGTGAGCTTATGCATAAACCAACAAGCCGTAGTATTTGCTCATAGTGTACTCCCTAAAAAGAGTTTAAGAGGTGTGTGGCTAGGCATGGCGGCACTTGGCAATCGCCCCCTTGGTGGTGCGCTGTTTGCCAACCCCAAAATAGTCAGAACGCCACTCGTTTATCAAAAGTTGGGGGTGAATCATGCGCTATATCATGCATTATTATCGGCGATACCAACCATTAATAACACCAAGCCTATTTGGGCAAGACGTTCCATTTTTAAGTTACACGGGGCTTCTATCATGGTGACAGAGATATTTTTACCAAACTTAATTAAGTTTATCGCGCATGACCTTACTCACTGAACACACTAAGCAAAAAATCAATGCTTATGAACGACTCATGCGTCTTGATAAACCAATTGGCATATTGTTACTACTTTGGCCAACCTTATGGGGCTTATGGCTTGCAAGCAGAGGTAAGCCAGACATTGTTATCTTATGGATTTTCGTGTTAGGTACCGTGTTGATGCGCTCTGCGGGCTGCGTTATGAATGACTGGGCTGATAGAAAGTTTGATGGGCATGTTGCCCGCACACAACATAGACCGCTCGCTACCGGTGAAGTCAGCCCTAAAGAAGCGTTGGTTTTGGCTCTAGGCTTGAGTTTTGGTGCATTTCTACTTGTGCTATTTTTAAATAAGCTGACCATCTTGTTATCATGCTTAGCATTATTTTTTGCATTTACTTATCCATTTACCAAGCGTTTTATTGCAATTCCTCAGGCCTATTTAGGCATTGCATTTGGCTTTGGAATTTTAATGGCATATACAGCGCTCACAAATTCAATTCCACTATCTGCATGGCTTTTACTCGCCGCCAATATAAGCTGGGCAATCGCATATGACACCGAATATGCCATGGTAGATAGAGAAGATGATCTCAACATTGGTATTCATTCATCTGCCATATTTTTTGGGCGTTATGATGTTTTAGCTATTACCTTATGCTATACCATGACGCTTTTGTTACTGACTGTGGTTGGCTATTTAAATGGCCTGCGCTGGCCTTATTACCTTGGATTGTTAGTAGCTGTGGTAGTGGCAGCTTATCACTTTAAGCTCATTCAACACCGCCAACCCGCGCAATGTTTTAAAGCGTTTTTACATAATAACTATTTTGGTGGGGCGGTGTTTGTTGGAATAATGCTAAATTATATGGTGTGATTTGCAACTAGCATTGATGACTTAAATGTCAAAATCAAGCGGTTTATTTTTATCTATTTTTGAAGATGGCGTCTCTTCATTAATAGTATCTGTGGCTTTTTTCATAGAAGCCTTTTCTTTTGTAGCTTTTTCTTTCGCTACTTCATTCATGACTTCGTGCTTAGCTTTTTCAATCATGTTTAATGGTGAAGCGTCTGGCTCAGGCAACTCTAATTCTGGAAACTCAAAAGAAATCTCGTTGCTTTCGTTAGCTTGGGGTGCGCTCTCTGATACATCACTTTCAAGCGGAGCGCTGGTGAGTGTTTCAAGGTCAATGACTTCGCTATCTTCAAAATCACTCGTATCAACAGCTTTAATGTCATCATCTGCAAATAGTTTGTCATCCTGTGCATGTTCACTATCAGTTTGAGAACGATGCTGCGCAATCCCACGCAACAGCAATACATCAAGATAAGCATTTTTATCAAAGCCCTCACGCGGTTCCTTACGTGCATTGTAGGCAAGTTCATTTAATTTCTTAAGCTCATCTGGAGTACCCCAAACTTCTTCAAGTTGCTCTTTAGCTTCGGGATAATCATTAATACTAGAGTTGTCAGTTTCAGACGGATCATCAAATGCAGATACATTCACGTTAAATAAACGCTTGCACTCGGCAGCAGCTTCTTCATATTCAGCCTGCATTTTTTCACGTTTAAATAAATCTAAAATCGTCAGCCATGCCGCGGGTGAGCGTTTAGGATTCTCTCTTAGGTACTCTTGTAATAAGGTAATTGCAAGGTTGGAGCGACCATGTGCTACAAATACTTCTACTTGCTCTAGTATGTCATCGTTGATTTCAGCATGAATCGGGCTGGGTGGTGGCGTGTAATTTGAGGCCGTTTTTTCTACTACGGCGCTGGCAACTATTTTAGCCTCTGCGCTTTGGTCTTTAGGGGTGTTGTCATCGGGTACCCACGGAACAATTTCGTTATCATCAAACTTTTCTTTTTGTTTTTTACGTCTTACCCATTCGGCAATTGCAATGGCAGACAACACAGCAAGCGTGATAAGTAAATAAAGCAACCATTTTGAATCCGCATCAGTTTCGGCACTGCTATCGTCTTTAACTTCATCGGTTGGTTTATTTGGGCTGGTTTTTTCTAGTTCTTGATTTCGTTTTTGCAGCAAAGCAATTTGTGATTTTAAATGCGCCAATTGTTTAGACATGGCGGTAACTTCATCAGACATGTCTTCATCTGTTAACGTTTCTGTCGGGGTATCTGTGCTTTCAGGTGGCGGTAAATCAGATAATGTTTTTTCAAGCCTTAAAGCCAGAGGTACTCCTGAACCAGAGGCATTTGAAATATAGAGTTTTGCATCACCTGTAGTGTTGGCTGGGGTATTTTCAATTGGCGCTGCGGATTTAATATCATTATCAACCACAGAGATAGATTGCTCAGTTGAGTTCTCAGCACTCATCGCAGGTTTAGATTTTTTCTTAGACTTTTTTTTCTTAGATTTAATTGTAGTTTCGCTAGCAAAATCGCTGGCATCATCTGCATTGAGTTTTGCCTTAGCAACTGTTTTATCGGCTGGTTGCGATGTCTGTTTTGAAGTGACATCAGTTGTTGGTGAAGGACTATTGACTGGCTCGGCTATATCGTTACTAGCAATTGGCGGATCAAGCAATAATACAAACTCTCGACTCAAGTCTTGGTTACAAGCCGCAACTAAGGATAAATTTAAAATAGGGTCATCAACAGGTTTGCTGGTTTGAATGTGCAACGTCCCTGTATTCTCAGCACCATGTTCGATTTGCATTGAAGTAGGAAAAGCACCACCACCATCGGTGCGTACTAATTTAAAGCACTCAGCGCCAATGTCATTAGCAACATCAGATAGCTTCACATGCGCACGAAGCGGCTCACCCAAGTTAGACTGTACGTCTAAATTGCCTATCCCCAAGGCTAGCGCGAGCGGGCTTGTTGTGGCCAGTATGAAGCTAGCGATAAATAAGTTAACTGTTTTTTGCATTGGCGTTTTTATTGTATTGCAAATTTAGGGTGGTCACCATAGGAAAAACAACCTAATTAATCCATTATTATTGAATTAAAACATCAGTTCAACATAATACATGTCAAATAAACTTACATATTCATGAGTCAATTCAAGCTTTAAGTTGTGATAACTCTATAAAAAATGCAATAAGTTAGCGAGTATACCTGATTCTTAAACTATAAAACAATGGCTAGCTTATTGATTTTTAATCATGATAAAAGCAATACATATGCTAATTACAATCCATAAAGTAAATAAAATACTCCACATTTATAGGACTTGCTGTCATACTTATCGGCTTGATTTATTAAACGCATAAATTTAGACTTTTTTTAGCGGTTCTTACAATAGTATTTGACAAGCTACACACTCTGTCATAGAATCGCGCTCTTAATTTTTTTCAGTACTCAATTGGTCGTCAGATGAAAACATTTTCTGCAAAGTCGCATGAAGTAAAGCGCGATTGGTTCGTGGTCGATGCCACAGATTTAGTGCTAGGTCGTCTAGCAAGTGAAATAGCGCATCGTTTACGTGGTAAACACAAAACCATTTATACACCTCACGTGGACACAGGTGACTATATTGTTGTCATTAATGCTGACAAAATTAAAGTCACAGGTAATAAAGATTTAGACAAACAATATCATCGCCATTCTGGTTACCCAGGTGGTATTAGCACAACCAACTTTGGCAAAATGCAACAACGCTTTCCTGGCCGCGCGTTAGAGAAAGCTGTAAAGGGCATGCTACCAAAAGGTCCTTTGGGCTATGCAATGTTCCGCAAGATGAAAGTGTTTGCTGGTGCTAAACATCATCACGAGGCGCAACAACCGCAGCCTTTAGTCATTAAAAGCCAAGCTTAAGGATAAACAATGATTGGTAAATATAATTACGGTACAGGCCGCCGCAAGAGTTCAGTGGCACGTGTATTTTTAAAATCTGGTAAAGGCAATATCGTTATTAATGATAAGCCAGCTGACGAATATTTCTCACGCGTGACTTCACGCATGATTTTGCGTCAACCTTTAGAGCTTACAAACAACACAGCTTCATTTGACATTATTGTGAATGTTGTTGGTGGTGGTGAGTCTGGTCAAGCCGGTGCGGTAAGACATGGTATTACACGTGCTTTAATTGACTATGATGCAGCGCTAAAAAGCGATTTATCAAAAGCAGGTTTTGTGACACGTGATGCACGTGAAGTTGAGCGTAAAAAAGTGGGTCTACGCAAAGCACGTCGTCGTAAACAATTCTCTAAGCGTTAATTTGCAGCATATTCAAAAAAGCCGCTTTTGCGGCTTTTTTGTTATCTGCGTTTTATGTTGCCTAGGGTTTTTGTTATGATGACTAACTTACGCAAAAAAAATAAATCAGCATTAAATATATTAGGGTTTGATATGAAAAAAATCAAAGTCGGGATTGTTGGTGGCACAGGCTATACTGGGGTTGAGCTATTAAGGCTATTGGCAATTCATCCACATGTTGAACTTACTGTAATTACATCACGTGGTGAAGCTGGTTTGCCTGTGGCAGAGATGTTTCCCAATTTGCGCGGTTATGTCAGTTTGGCGTTTAGTGACCCTGCAAGCGCCCACTTAACGGAGTGCGATGTGGTGTTTTTTGCAACACCACACGGCGTAGCGATGAATCAAGCAGAAACATTGGTCAAAGCAGGCGTTAAAGTCATCGATTTAGCTGCAGATTTTCGCTTAAAGGATACTGCAGTTTTTGAGCAATGGTACAAGTTGCCACATAGTTGCCCTGACATTTTGGCTCAAGCCGTGTATGGCATCCCTGAATTATTTAGAGATAAAGTCAAATCTGCACAAGTGATTGGTAATCCTGGCTGTTATCCAACCACTGTGTTGTTAGGGTTAGCACCTTTACTTAAAGCAGGCCTAATTGATTTATCGGCGCCGATTATTGCTGATGCTAAATCTGGGGTTTCAGGTGCGGGTAGAAAAGCTGAGGTCGCAACATTGTTTGCTGAATCTAGCGATAATATGAAAGCCTATGGCTTGGCGGGGCACCGTCATCATCCAGAAATTCATGCCCAACTTACGCAACTTGCTAATGCCTCATTACAGTTGGTGTTTGTGCCGCATCTTATTCCCATGATTCGCGGTATGCTTTCAACGATTTATGTGAAACTTTCAGCGCAGGCAAACGGTAAAAATATACAAGATTTGTTTGAGCAAGCGTATGCAAATGAGCTATTTGTGGATGTTATGCCAGCAGGTAGCCAACCAGAGACGCGTACAGTAAGAGGGTCAAATAATCTAAGAATCGCCTTGCATGCACAAGCTAATGGTTATTTAACGATTGTGGTTGTACAAGATAATTTGGTCAAAGGTGCTGCAGGACAGGCCATACAAAATATGAACATCATGTTTGGCTTAGCAGAAGACTCAGGTCTAAACGTGGTACCTTTGTTGCCATAATGCATGCATCAGCTCAGAGAATAGCTAATTGAAACCAGTATCTAGAAGATTTAAAAGGCATTTTGGCCCTTCAGCGCGCAAAGTGGCAGTGCGTTCACAGCAGCCTTGGTATTGGCAATGGCTTACAGTCGGTGCTTTATTACTGTTGGGCTATTTGGTAGCGTACTGGCAATTTACAGGTGGTAAGCGTGTTAATTTACAAGAAACGGCAGCGCGTCTTACCAAAGAAAATCAGTTTTACCAATCAAAACTGATTTATAACGAACGTCAGCTCAAAGTGGAGCAAGCCACGCAAGCCAACTTAAATAAAGTGCTTGCCACGGTTCAAGATGAAAATATCAAGCTTAAAGAAGAACTCGCCTTTTATAAAAACATGCTCAATGAAAAAACGGGTAGCGTAAAAAAATAATCAAAAACCCTCAGTAGGCGTATGATATAGGTTTGAGATATTGTAGTGAAAGTAGTAAGGAAACCGTATGTTTTTTAGAAACAAAAACAAAGCGCAAAGCCGAATTGACACATTAATTGGTGTTGAAACACGCATTGAGGGCAATATTAATTTTGCTGGGGGATTGCGTATTGATGGGTCAGTGAAAGGCAACGTATCAGAAACAAGCACCGCAAGTACCTTGGTGCTAGGTGAAACGGGTCATATTGAAGGCGCAATTAAAGTCTCGCGCATTGTCATTAGTGGCAAAATTCATGGACCTGTGCATGCTGCGCAGTTTATTGAGTTGCAATCCAAAGCGCGTGTAGTGGGTGATGTGTATTATCAATCACTAGAAATGCATACTGGTGCTTTAATTGAAGGTAAGTTGGTTTATATTGGTGAGTCACACGCCGACGATAACCAGCAAATTACTTGAGTTAAACTATAGGGTATTGACCGTTGTCATAGCAAACGGGATAATGTGGCATAGAATTAAGGAGTAATGATGAATACAATGACAGAAACAGAAGTGCCAGCACCATTGGTGTTTACCGATAATGCGGCAAAAAAAGTGAAAGAGTTAATTGAAGAAGAAGGTTCGCCTGAGTTAAAACTGCGCGTATTTGTGAGCGGTGGAGGCTGTTCAGGGTTTCAGTACGGGTTTACTTTTGAAGATGTGGTGAATGAAGATGATACTACCGTGGATAAAGACGGTGTAACCTTGCTGATAGACCCAATGAGCCTGCAATATTTAGTGGGCGCAGAAATTGATTACCAAGATAGTTTGCAAGGTTCTCAGTTTGTGATTCGTAACCCGAATGCTACTACAACTTGTGGTTGTGGTTCGTCTTTCTCAGCGTAATAGAGGCGGGTAGTCAAAAAAAGGAGCGTAAGCTCCTTTTTTATTTTGATGAAGTTTATTTTTTTATTAGCGTTTATCTAAAGGCACAAAGTCGCGCTTAGCTTGGCCTGTATAGAGTTGTCTTGGTCTACCAATTTTAGTTTCTGGATTAGTCATCATTTCATTCCATTGTGATATCCAACCTGCGGTGCGTGCCAATGCAAAAATGGCAGTAAACATTGAGTTTGGAATGCCCATTGCACGCATCACAATACCACTATAAAAGTCTACATTTGGGTAAAGTTTGCGTGAGACAAAATATTCATCTTCAAGCGCAATTTTCTCTAACTCCATCGCCAATTTAAACAAAGGATCATCGTGCAAGCCTAACTCGTTTAGCACTTCATAGCAGGTTTTTTGCATAATAGCAGCACGTGGATCCATACTTCTATATACGCGATGACCAAATCCCATCAGCCTAAATGAGTCAGATTTATCTTTTGCACGTTTGATGTATTCGCCAATACGGCTAACATCACCAATTTCTTCTAGCATAGACAATGTTGCTTCGTTCGCACCGCCGTGTGCTGGACCCCATAAGGAGGCAATACCAGCAGCAATGCATGCAAATGGATTAGCGCCACTAGAACCCACTAAGCGAACGGTAGAGGTAGAGGCATTTTGTTCATGGTCGGCATGTAAAATTAAAATGCGTTCAAACGCCTTTGCCAATACTGGGTTAGGTTCATATTTTTCACAAGGTGTTGCAAACATCATATGCATAAAGTTTTCTGCATAATTAAGATGATTTTGCGGGTACATAAAAGGCTGGCCTATATTATATTTATAGCTCCAAGCGGCAATGGTTGGTACTTTTGCTAATAAACGATGCGCAGAAATCTCACGGTGTTTTGGATTGTTGACATCCATGGAGTCAAAATAAAACGCAGAAAGCGAGCCCACCACACCGACCATAACCGCCATGGGATGCGCATCACGCCTAAAGCCACGAAAGATATTATTGAGCTGATCATGCAGCATAGTGCTGCCATGAATAGTGCTAGTAAATGCCTCTTTTTCGGCTTGGTTTGGCAGTTCACCGTGCATCAATAAATAACAAACTTCTAAAAAATCACAATTATCAGCCAGTTGTTCTATGGGGTAGCCACGGTAGTACAATTGACTTTTTTCGCCGTCAATAAAGGTAATATCTGAGTTACATGAGGCGGTTGATAAAAAACCTGGGTCAT
>CAYXGE010000014.1:0-32032 GCA_964464435.1 uncultured Methylophilaceae bacterium | reverse complement strand
GCAATGGTGGAACGGATACAGCGACAGTGACGCTCAACATTGTGGCAGCAAACGATAATCCAATTGCTAACAATGATGAATTAGTGACTGAGAAAAATAGTGCAATCGTTATCACATCTGCAGATTTGCTAGCCAATGATAGCGATCTAGAAAATGATATATTGCGTATTGTAAGTGTGGAAAACGCTGTCAATGGAATTGTCTCGCTCGACCCGCTAACTGGTGAAGTGATTTTTACACCAACACCAAATTATTCAGGTCCTGCATCATTTACATACACTGTTTCTGATGGAAATGGCGGTTTCTCAACTGCAACGGTGAATGTAACAGTAGATGCGCCGGCAAATACCGCCCCAACAGCCTCGAATGATGATTTAGCAGGTAAAGAAAATAGTGTCATTGAAACAAGTTTTGCAACTTTATTAGCTAATGATTCAGATATAGACAATGATATTTTACAAATTGTAAGTGTTCAGGATGCTGTTAATGGTTCGGTCAGTATTAATCCTTCTACTGGCAGAGTTATTTTTGTTCCAACTGCTAATTATGTAGGTGCTGCTTCTTACACCTATACTATTGCTGATGGCAATGGTGGATTCTCTACAGCAACTGTAAATCTAAATATTGAGCCTACAGCTGGTCAAGAAAATATCCCTAGTGTTTCAGAAGAAGGCTTATTTGGTGGCTCTCCAGACACATCAGGCGTTGTAGATACCACAAATAATACTGTTGCTAGCGGTGTGTTTTCGTTCGCGAATCCAAATGGCACGATATCATTAACCTTGAATGCACCTACAACCACTCTCACTGCTGGTGGTGAACTGGTTACATGGGAAGGAAGTGGCACACAGACTCTCACAGCTAGTGTAGCTGGTAAACAAATAGCAACACTTAGCATAAATAATCTAGGTGAATACACTTTTGAGTTGCTTGCGCCAATTGATCATCCTGTAGCTAATGTAGAGGATGTGCTTAAGCTAGATTTTGGTCTCGTATTGACTGATGGTGCATTAGTTATTAACAAAACACTCAGTGTTAATGTTGAAGATGATATGCCATCTGCTCAGCCAAAGGTGCAAGATGTTGCAATGATTGATACCAATTTATTAATTACCTTAGATGTATCAGGATCGATGTCTCAAGCAAGTGGTATTGGTTCACAAACTAGACTAGAAAGTGCTATTCAATCAATTAAAAATTTAATTGATACTTATGATGGATTTGGTAACGTTCGAGTGCGTCTAGTGATATTTGGAACGAATGCTGAAGCTGTTGGAGATAAATGGTTAACTGTAGATGAAGTTAAGCTTCAATTAGCTAATTTGTCTCCCTCTGGACAGACTAATTATGATGCGGCACTTGGTGCGACAATCAATGCTTACAACGCAGATGGTAAGTTAGCTAACGCGCAAGTACTGAGTTATGTATTTTCTGATGGTGACCCAAATAGAGCTCTTGGTAGTCAATCAGAGCTACAAGGCCAATTAAATAATAATGTAAATGATAGAGGTATCCAAACTGATGAAGAAAATACATGGAAGAATTTCTTAACACAAAACCAAATTAAGTCATTTGCTATAGGGATTGGTACAGATATTTCAACCCCACAAACATTAGATCCAATCGCGTATGATGGACAAGCGCAAGAAAATATTAATGCTGTGGTAGTAACTAATTTTGCTAATTTAGATCAAGTGCTAGCTGAGACTATTACTGGTATCAATACCAAAGGCTCATTAGATTTAGGTAGCGATACTGGGTACCTAAAATCAGTAACGATAGAAGGGGTAACTTATTCTTACGATAATCAAAACAATATCGTTACGGTTAGTGGTGGCTTAAATTCAAGTACTTTTGATGCTGCAACAGGTGAGTTATCAGTGTTGCTAGCTTCTGGTGCGCAATATATCATTAATATGAAGTCAGGTGCTTATGAATACGTTTTACCAGCAAGCTTAAGTTCAACAATTATCGAAACCTTTAAATATGTTGCTACTGATGATGATGGTGATACAGTAAGTTCTTCAAATACATTTGTTGTTAGCAAGACTAACGTCACTTCAGGCACGACTGCTGCTGATCAGCTAATTGGCGCCAATGGACCAGACCTTATCTATGGACGTGATGGAAACGACACAATCTCTGGTGGTGGATCAGGAGATCGACTAATCGGTGGCGAAGGCAATGATGTCATTGCAGGTGGTCAAGGAAGCGATACCATGGTAGGAGGTGCAGGCGCTGATACGTTCGTATGGACATTGGCAGATACAACAGGTATTGGTATGGATATTGATGTTGTAGTTGATTTCGAAACCGCAGTTAATTTTGAAGCATTAAACTTAAGTGACCTGCTTCAGGGTGAGTTTGCTGATGCTGATGTACTAGACAATTATCTACATTTTGACACTGTTGATGGAAATACTGTGATTTCAATCAATGCAAATGGGAATTTTGCTGATGGTAATGGTGTAGGTTCTCTATCTAATCTTGGCAATATTGATCAGAAGATTATCCTATCAGGTGTTGATTTGATAGGAAGTGCAACTACTGATGCGCAGGTGATACAAAACTTGCTCGCACAGCAAAAATTGATTACTGACTAATCTATCAGTTGTCATAAATAAAAAAGGCTACTAATGTAGCCTTTTTTATTTTATGTGACAATCGAAATAACAAATTATTGTTACAGACATACGTAAAAAAATAGGCGCACAAGCGCCTATTTTAACTAATCAATTTTATTGATTACTTTTGTTTGATTAACTCTACACGTCTATTAGCTAGATTACCGTTCTTAGGATCATTATCTGCAATTGGTTTGTCAAATCCATAACCTTTTGCTGAGATTCTATCTGCGCTAATGCCCTTAATAATAAGATATTTACGAACAGCTTCTGCACGTTTTTGTGATAAATTCTGATTGTAAGTAGCTTTAGAGGTATTTCTCTTATCCGTATGTCCCGCCACTTCAATTTTAGCATCACCCCAATATTGTTTAATGACTTCAACGGCTTCATCTAATTTCTTCATAGACTCACCTTTAATCACGGCGCTTCTTTCTTCAAATTGAACATCTGGAACTAACGCATCTGGCGCTTTAGCAGGCTCTCTTTCACTCAATGGTGTTAGTAAAGGCTTGGCTTGCGCAACCAATGCTTGTTTATCTATCACTAACATATCAGGCGCAACAGCTTTGCAGACATTTTGCCCATCCAAATATTCTGGTCTGCCCATATCTGGCAAGTCAGCTCTTTTAGCATTTATTCGATTTAATAAATCGCCTTGTCCTGCATAATTACGTGCATAGGCAAAATGTAAATCTCGCTCTGCATTTGTGTAAGCACGCCTTGCCTGAAAGTATTCATTTTCTGTATCAAGTAAATCTAGTAAAGTGCGTTGACCAATATCGTATTGTTTACGGTAAGCTTCACGTGCTTTTTCAATAGAAAGTTGATGTTGATCTCGATAAGTGAGTTGCTCTTTAAGCGCCTGAATATCGTTGTATGCAATACTTACAATTTGACGAATATCTACACATTCTCTATCACGGTTGTCGTGTGTTGAATTTAAGCGTTCTGCTGATTGAGCTACTCCTGCTTGATCTGAAAAACCATTAAATATATTCCAGTTAGCTGTAATTTCCATTACATCAGCTGCCTGAATACTGTTTCTACCATCAGAACTCGTAGTTAAATTTTTACGCGCTTGGAAATCAACATCAGGTAAATAATTTGATTTTTTATTTCTGACCTCTTCTTTAGTAGCTTCTATCGCTTCAATTGCTGCATGCAAATCTGGGTTATTTTTAAAAGCATACTCTAAGTTTTCTGCACGAGTAGCTGGAATGCCATCTTTAAAATAGTCAATCTCACGTAATGTTTCTGGTGGTAATTCACCTACCAAACGCAGAAAGCGTGCAGTAACATCATGTAAGTTTGTTGTTTCAGTAAGTAAGTTGGCCTCAGCAAGTGCTAGACGACCGTTAGCTTGCTCCAAATCGACTCGACGACCAACCCCTGCAGTAACGCGCTCTTGTATCCGTTCATAAAATTGTTTATGCGAAATGTAGTTATCTTGTGCATAAGATGCAAGTTGGCGAAATCGCAAAATGTCTATATATGCTTTGACTGCTTCAAGCGATATATCTTGCATAGTGCCTTGCAATTCATAATAACGCTGGCGTGCTTGGTGGTCTAACCTGGCAACTTCACTAGGGGTTGCAAAGCCATCAAAAATCATCTGGCGTAGAATTAATGCAGTTTGTCTTTCTGGGATTGCTGTTCTATTAAGGTTGGGCCCTACATCCTCTTGTTTTCTGAAATTTGAATTCAAGTCTAGTTGTGGTAAAAAATTACCAAAAGCTACATTTTTTTCTTCAAGTGCTGATTTGAATAAATGATATTTAGTTTGTACTTCAGGGTTATTGGCAACAGTTTTAGCAATAATGTCTTGCAAGCTTGATAAGTTTTCTGCAATTGCAGAATTAGAAAATAGTAATGAACTTGCAACCAGAGCATAGATTGTTTTTTTTGTAAAAATTTTATTTAAATTCATTTAAAATCCCTGACTTAGCGTTATGATTTAATGCTACATTACAATAGATAATTTGGCAAGAAAATTGTTTTTGTTATGACAAGCTAACTCACTGTTTATTTTGCTAATTAATACTTATTTACAACATTTATACTATTTCATTATTTTACACAGGTTTGTTTGAAAATTTTTTTAAAAAATTTTGGCTTGCGCTTTATGCTTATAGTTTTAAGCGGGGCTTGTTTTTTTTACGTTATACAACCATATGCAGCGATTAATTTTTCTAAATTACAAGCTTTAGCTAAAGAACGATATGGTGATAGAGCACAAGAAGATTTTGTAGAGCTACAAAGTTTGATGAAGAAACTAGAGCCTGCTTCTGAGCTTGATAAAGTGAAAAAAATAAATGAATTTGTCAACGATAAAATACGAATCTTTGAAGATGATATTAAAGTGTGGGGAAAGCCAGACTATTGGGCTTCTCCGCTAGAGTCGATAGGGAAAGAAAGCGGCGATTGTGAAGATTATAGTATCGCCAAATATCTTTTTCTAAAAGAACTTAACGTCCCTAACGAAAAGTTAAAGATTACCTATGTTCGTGCCCAGATGGGTGGTCCAAGCAGTAAGATTTTTCAAGCGCATATGGTACTCAGTTATTATCCGGAACCGAATTCCCAGCCTTTAATTTTAGATAATATGATTCCTGAAGTGCGTGTTGCTTCAAGAAGAGCCGATTTAAAGCCAATTTTTACTTTTAATAGTGAAGGATTATGGATTGGCGGTGCAGTTAATTCTAAGGGCGATTCATCAGAACACCTATCTAGGTGGAGAGATTTATTAGCAAGAGCACAGTCAGAAGGTCTAGAGTAATGAAACGAGAGGTAACAAAATGTCATTAATTAAACAGTTATGGGTTTCTGTGGTGCTGTTAATGGTGCTGGCTTTTGGCGCTAGTTTTATCATCAGCCTCATTTCGAGTAAAAACTATCTTGTCAAAGAGCTACAAAATAAGAATATAGACAATGCCAATTCACTAGCGCTTTCAATGTCGCAAATGGAAAAGGATATGGTGAACCTTGAATTATTGCTATCTGCACAATTCGATTCAGGGCATTATCAATTGATTTTGCTGAGTGACCCTACAGGAAAAGTGCTGGTAGAGCGCAAGAGCGATAACAAAACTGCCGATGTGCCAGATTGGTTTGAAAAATTAGTACCTATAAATGTACTGCCAGGCTATGCACAGGTGAATGATGGCTGGAATCAATTTGGTACGATTAAGCTTGAAACCAATACTAAATTTGCCTATAGGGATTTATGGGAAGGTGGAAGAGCATTGCTCATAGCAAGTTTGGTTGTAAGTTTAATCAGTGGCTACATTGGTAGCCTTGTTCTAAGACGGATATTGAGTCCGCTTAATAGCGTTGTGGATCAGGCCGAAGCACTAGGTGAGCGTAGGTTTATTACGACAAAAGAGCCTAAAACAACTGAGTTTAAAGCCCTTGTAAAAGCCATGAATACCTTATCTTATCGTATTAAAACCATGCTTGAGGAGGAGTCATCGCGACTTGAAAAGTTGCGAGTGGATGCAAATTATGACAGTGCAACTAGGCTAATGAACCGTGAGTACTTTTTTAACCGTATGGGAGGCTATATAGCCAACGAGGAAAGCTTTTCTGGGGGGGTGCTAGTCATTTCTAGAATTGCTAATTTAACTGAAATAGATCAAACCATTGGCAAAGAAGAAACCGATGGCATGTTAAAACGTGTTGGCGAAGCTTTGGATGCATTTTCTAAAGAAGGGGCAGGAACCATTGTAGGAAGATTATCAGGTCGTGATATTGGGGTTTTTATTGGTGAAAATATTAATGCTTTTAACTTTGCTAGCAAAATAAACGGCTTAATTTTAAATGCAGGTAGTTTAAAGGCACCTGCGCCACAATTACAACTTACAACGGTGTGCAGTCAGTTAAAACGTGATGACACTGCCGAAGATTTATATGGAAAAGTTTCAAATATTATCAATGAATTAGTGAGTAATAATGCTTCTGCATTGCATGTGATTAGTGAAGATGAAATTGCAAAAAGACAAGATAAGAATGAAGACGAGTGGCGTACTTTGCTGACAAATGCGCTAAAAGCTAAGCGAATTAAACTTGCACAATATCCAGTAATTAATAAGAAAAAGAAAATTATTCACCAAGAATGCCCAGTACGTTTGCAACTTCAACCTGATGGTCCTTGGGTCTCAGCAGGGGAGTTTATCAGTTGGGCTAGTCGTTTAAATTTAGTTAATCAAATAGATTTAATGGTAGTCGAGTGTGCCTTAGATACTATCGCTAATAAGGGTGAAGATATTGGCTTAAATATTTCAAGTAATGCCATGACCAACGCGAATTTTATGCAAAGCATGCAAGCTATGATTGCTGACCAACCAGCAGTTGCCAAGCATTTATGGCTCGAAGTGCCAGAACGTGGCGTGTTTGAACATTTAGAGGCATTTAGGGCATTTTGTAATGTACTTAAACCGTTGGGCTGCAAAATTGGTATTGAGCATGTCGGTGCTTATGTATCGCGCCTTGGAGAGTTACACGATTTAGGAATTGATTACATTAAAGTTGACGTGTCTATCATTAGTGGTATTGATAAAAATACAGGAAACCAAGCTTTTGTGAGAGGCTTATGTTTAATTGCACACTCTATTGGTTTGATTGCAATTGCAGAAGGTGTGCAAACTGCAGAGGAATTAGCTTGCTTGCCTGATTTAGGCCTCGATGGTATGACGGGGCCAGGGGTTAAACCAAAAAAATCATAATACGTACTTAATAAAGTAACTCTTTATCATCGTCCACAATATTGAGCGAACGATTCTTTTTACGCAAGGATTGCCGCTCAATTAACCGTTTTTGCGCAGGTTCTGGCAAGTCGGTAAAGCGTATCGTTTCTTTTTCAATCAGTAAATTAATTAAATCCTCAAGTACCCGTGCTAATTGAATGTCACTCTCGCGAAAGGGTGTATCTTTTGTAAGACTTTGTTCTAAATACGCTACATAGGCTTTGTCATGAGCATCAACTTCTTGCCAGTCACCAGATAGTTGAGCGCTTTGGCTAATGGCTATAATATCGCCATTAGTATTTTTTAAAATATAGGGCATAGTGTACTCATCATTAAGAAATTAAGGGCAGTTTATCGCTAAAATGAGACTTTTAAAATGCTGATTAAGATAATAAAACGCTAGTAATTCATAAACAATTAAATACTATTTAACGAAATAATAAAAGAGCAGGGGGCTCTTGCATCAAGGCAATTTGTTCGCGCAACTCTAAAATGCGTGCTTGCCAATATTGTTGGGTATTAAACCATGGAAAAGCAATTGGAAATGCAGGGTCTTGCCAGCGTCTAGCAATCCATGCCGAAAAATGAATTAAGCGCATGGTGCGCAGCGCCTCCACTAAATATAATTGTCGAGGATTTAGTTGGTAAAAATCTTCATAACCATCCAAAAACATGTCGAGTTGTTGGCTCATTTCTTTGGCGTCACCTGATAAAAACATCCATATATCTTGAATCGCAGGTGCCATTCTACAATCATCAAAGTCAACAAAATTTGGACCATCTGCCCATAAAATATTGCCTAAATGGCAATCTGCGTGGGTTCTAATATAATTGACCTCACCTGCCGCCTTGTAGCATGCTTGCATGGCATCAATACTTAGAGTTAATGCGGCTTCATAAGCGGGTTTAATATCTGGTGGTATAAAGTCATGGCTTAACAAATACTCACCAGATTTTATGGCGTATTGCTCAATATCCACTTGCTCTCTATATGTAAATGGTTGTGTAGCGCCTATGAGATGAATGCGACCAATCAGGCGGCCGAGCCAAGGTAAAACCTCTGGGCTATCCAGTTCAGGAGCACGCCCACTTTGTTTTCTAAATACTGAAAATCTAAAATCTTTAAAGGTGTGTAAGGTGCTGTTATGTAAGCTTTGAGCGGCTACAACTGGTATTTCAGCTTCAGCTAATTCTTGTATAAAACTATGCTCTTCAAGAATTTGTTGGTTTGTCCAACGATGCGGACGATAAAATTTAACAATAACAGGTGGGTTATCGTAACACTGTGCTTGATAAACGCGGTTTTCGTAGCTGTTGAGCGCTAAGATTCTACCATCGCTGTGAATGCCAATGCTGTCTAAGGCATCTAAAATGGCTTCAGGTGTTAAACCTGCAAAAGGGGTTGCATAATCATTCATGCAACCATATTACAGTAATCAAATAAGGTAAACACTTCTACTTTTTGAGATGTGGTTTAATTTTACTCATCATGACATTTGAGTTTGGTTCTACATCGCTTGAAAATGCATAAATCCCATTATTGTTTGGAAGTATGACGTATTTGAAAAAATTCCAAGTAGGGGATTCTTTAGTTGCTTTGGCAAGCGACTGATACAGCGGGTTGGCATTACTACCAGTGACTGAGGATTTACTCATCATGGGAAATTTTACTGCATAGGTCATTTTGCAAAAATCACCAATTTCTTTGTTGTTGCCAGGCTCTTGTCTAAAGTCATTTGAAGGAAACCCCAACACCAGTAAACCTTTATTTTGGTATTGTTGATACATGGATTCTAACTTTTCAAACTGCGGTGTAAAACCGCATTTACTTGCAGTATTGACTACAATGATCACTTTATCTTGATGGTCACATAAATTTATTTTTCCACCTTGCAAGGTGGAAAACTGATGATTATAAATACCAGTACAATCCGCGTTAGCGTTTAAACTTAAAGTAACGAGTAAAGTAAAAAAGAAAGTCGTAAATTTGGTACTTAACATACACGCCTCAATAATTGTATTTTCAAAGATATTAATTAAATATTACATATAGACGTATTAACTTTTACTTGGTTCAAAAGAGAAATTACTCAATATTTGAAAATATAATTAAAAAAGATGAAAATGTTCTATTGATTAATAGCTACTCGGTGATAGAATACGCACCGCAACAGATTTGACAAGACACCCAATTGCCCGGGTGGTGAAATTGGTAGACACAAGGGACTTAAAATCCCTCGCCCTAAACAGGCGTGCCGGTTCGATTCCGGCCCCGGGCACCATCAAAACTTTAACTAGACTTTACGTTGATTTAACTTAATCACTGAGTTAAAAATATAATCTGTTTGTAGCACCAACTTTTTATGAATAAAAAAAATGACCCAAATTTGGGTCATTTTAATTTCGATTCTTAGATTAAGCTTTCTGAATATTAGAAGCTTGTTTACCTTTAGGACCGTCTGTCACGTCAAATGTAACGCGTTCGTTTTCTTTAAGGCTCTTGTAGCCACTATCTACGATAGCTGAAAAATGTGCGAATAAATCGTCACCGCCTGCATCTGGAGTAATAAAACCAAAACCTTTGGAATCGTTAAACCACTTTACTATACCTGTTGCCATATATAACTCTCATACTTCAAAAAAGGGAGGCACCCCAAAAAGTTCGTGTTTTAAAAACTTACTTGTCTAACCGACTCAGAAATCTAAAAAAAGCAAACGCCTACACGCCGTTATACGGGCATACATTCAGCGTGTCAAGTACTGTTACAAATAAATTGTCTAGTTCTTATCAATTCTTAATATAAATTTGCTATTGATGCATGCAAAGCCTATACTGCGTGCCCGTTGCCAAGTGTTTTGAGAGCTTTGTTTTCTGTCTCATTTACGCTACGCGTTACTTGAATTAAGCCACAAACTCCTTGAGATTGTTGCCTGATATGGGTTAGTACCAATCTCAAGATAGAGGACATAGAATGGCCAAAGAAGAGTTAATTGAAATGAATGGCGTAGTGATGGAGATTCTTCCAGATTCTCGCTACCGTGTAACCTTGGACAATGGGCATAAACTCATTGCTTATACAGGCGGCAAAATGAAGAAGAACCATATTCGCATTCTAGCTGGTGATAAAGTGACCTTGGAGCTTTCACCTTATGATATCAATAACGGTAGAATCACCTTTAGGCATATTGAAGCAAAGTCTAGTTTTCTTCCTAGAAGACGTTAGTGACTATAATACCTTAATTATTAAAGTACAAAACATATCCTTATTGATATTGCTTTACTCATATTCAATGGTCACAGGTTTAAATATTTTTTCTGGTGAGGTTCTAATTGCCGCGCCCGTTGGGCAAGCTCTTACGCAAGCTGGACCGCCACTTTGCCCTTTACATAAGTCACATTTAACTGCTTTTTTGGGCGCATCTGGGTCATAGTCAGGGGCGCGTTGGCCTGGTGCCTTACCCAAACCAAATAATAACCAAAGTAAATTAGCCCCCATTTTAGGTGGTTTTTGTACGGTCATTTGTATTACGCCATAAGGGCAGTTACGTTCACAGTTACCACACCCAATGCAAGCGTCACTAATTGAAACTTCACCTTCTTTAGAGCGTGTAATGGCGTCAGGCGGGCAATCTTTCATACAGCTAGGATTTTCACAATGCCTGCATGCCACTGGTAAATGAAAGTTTGCAAATGAAGGGCCAGCTTCACGTTTTAAACGTGAAGTGCCTTCATGCGTTTCAGCGCAGGCTGTTTCACAGTTATTGCACTGCACGCACATGGACTCGTTAATGATGAGTACATCGGATGCTTCACCTAAGCCTTGTTTAAGCATAAACCGCATTAAATCGGTTTCTTTGCCTTTTGATTCTTCTATCGTTACATTGCTCTTAATTCTTTCAAGCATAACCTGTTCAATAGACGCACGCATGCTTGGATTTTTTTCAAGTTGTGCTTTGAAAGCATCGGCTTTAACTACTAAAACCTCGCTATAGACAGCTGCTTTAACGGTTGCACCGCGCGGCGCATTATTTAACAGGGCCATTTCACCGACATAATTGCCCGCTGAAATGTAAGACAGAATTTTTTCCTGCCCATCCATTTTTTTAGAGACGGTGAGCGATCCATTTCTCACTAAGTAAAAGCCATCAGCTTCATCACCTTCATTAAACAAGACATCGTTGGTTTGATATCTTCGTTTCTCAATGCCACTAGCAATCAGTTCATCTACTGCTTCAGGGCTAAGCATGGGGCCAATATAGGTGGAAATGGCATTTTTAATAAACCAATTATCTATCTGTGTGCGTACACTATCTACTGCTGCAATTAACCGCAGCATTGAGTTTCTAGGCGTTTCCATCAAGACACAGTTTGGCCCCGCGACGACTGTAGCAGTTCTTCGACGACCTGATAGTAAGCCCATTTCGCCAAAAAAAGCACCTTTACTCAGTGGGATTTTTTTGGTTTTACCATCTTTGTCTTCAAGCAGGATTTCTACAGTGCCTTCTAACAATGAGTAAAAGGTATTGGTGTAATCCAGTTTCTTAAAAATCACCGCACCCTTGTTAGGTTTGAAAATGCGGGAGTCCAATAAAAGCTCACGCATTTGTAGTTTTGACATCTGTTTAAATAAGGGTAGGGTGCTAAGGATAATATCAAGGGTTGCTGAAACACTTTCATTGGGTTTCCACTCTTTAATTTTAGCTTTAATGAGTGGTTCATCCACAGGCTCAATATTGCGCCCCATAATGCTCTCAACCACTTCATAGCCTTGATTCATGGCTTGCTTGATGAGTGGGTAGCCGCCTAGCGCACCTACTATATAAAGATTGGGTACGTTAGACTCATAGCGTTCAGAAAGTACTGGTACAGAGGCGGGATGGTCGTTCGGAAACTTAATGCCAAAGCTCTCCACTAGTTTTCTTGGAGGTGTTGCTCCTAAGCGCGCAATGACACGATGACATGGGATAGTAGTAACGCCATTGACCCCTGTGTAGGTGAAATTGAGTGGCGGTTCTGTACCAGACTCTTCAACTTTAATGGTATTGGCACTATAACAAATGGTAAGTTGACCAGACTTTTCTGCATTTAATACTAAATTGCGGTTACCTTCTTTACATTGTGCAAACTCTGACTGGCGGTTAAGTAAATATACTTTGTTGTGTTTCATTAATCCTAGTGCATTTTCAATCCCTGCATCACCTGCACCAATGACAATTACGGTTTCATTTTGAAACTCGTCTGGGTCAGCAAGAGTGTATTGCACACGTTCTAAATCTTGGCCTTCTACCCCTAACTTACGTAGGTTGCCTTGTAAACCAATACCCAAAATGACCGCACGGCTATTATAGGTTGCACCGTCTTCGCTTGTCACATCAAAGCGGCCACTTGCTTCATCACGTAGTATAGATTTTACGCGTTTACCATAGGCGATATTAACGCCAAGATTTTTAACACCTTCTTGCCAAGTGTTGAGCACATTCTCTCGCGTGCCTGCCGCAAATCCAATATCACTACGTAATGGCAGAATGCTTGGCTCTGCCATCACATGCTTACCTTTTTGGTACTTATAAATGGTATCTGATAGATAAGGCTGGGCTTCAAGCAGAATGTGCTTAACCCCTAATTTTTGTGCATGTGCCGCTGCGGATAGGCCAGCAGGACCTGAACCAATGATGATAATTTCATAGGCATTTTCGGCAGGTTGTGCAGTTTGTGTGGATTTAGTCATAACTACCTCGCTTGAGAAACGGCATATCTCAAATCAGCAAATTGTTTAGCAAATATTTCAGGTTGATATTGCTCATCATTAAGTAAGGTTTTACGCATTGCGGCTAAGTGACGGTTAACTATGGCTGCTGAATTCAAAGCATTTTGCTTGGCTAACGATAGCGCGACATCAGAAATTGCCATATAGGCCTGCTCAGCGCCTGCATAGTCGGAGAATTGTGCTTGATTTGCTTCATCGATGAGTGCTAAAAATATTTGCTTAAGCTGCTTAACTGCTAAAGGTTTTTTACTTATCGTTGTAATCAATTGATTGCTATATTGCGATAGTTGTTTAGCTAATTGTTGAGGTGATTGTTGTGATTTTTTAACATTACCAGCCATCACTTGGTGCAACTCGTTAATGCGTTTGTTAAGTGCCAGTGCGTAGTCGGGGTCAACTACTTTAGCAATTGCACGCATCATCAGCATATTGCTATCATTAAGTCTGATTTTTCCAGGACCAATGCCTAGGCGTGAAGACCATTTTTTCTCGCTCATGGGATGATGGCAAGCATGACAATCAAATAGTACTAACTCAGGAAATACGCCATCATAACCAAGTTTAGGGTCGGCAAAGGTGTCTAAAATTTGCTGTGTAGCGATGACTTGGCCAATAGCCCATACTTTGATTGGATTAAAATCGCCTTTACGTTCATGCCAATCAGCATCAATTTTATAGTGGGCAGGTTGTATGGCGTTAAATGTTTCTAGTTCAAATGAAACTCTTGGATGACCGGCACCCATCATACGGTGATTCACAAAGCGGTTTTTATCACCAAAATGACAAGACAAACATAATTTGGCCTGTGCCACGGGGTTGTCCGTTGGGTACATGCCATTTTGCAGGTTGTCCGCATGGGTATTGCCTTCAAGGGTGTGTGATTTTACCCAACGCTCAGCTGGGCCGTGGCAGCCTTCGCAGCCAACCCCTTCGCTATGCACAAAACGCTCGCCACGAAGCTGTTGCGGTGGGTTATGGGCATGGCAATCGACGCATTCTTTGGTTTCATGGGCAGGTTTTTCTAACCCTAAATTTTTAGCAATACGTTTAGACGTATCATTAAGAAGTACATCATAAGTTTGCGTGTGTTTATCTAAACGAACCCATGTGGTGTATTCGTTTTGCAATACGTTAGAGGCGGTCCAAGGTACGGTTGAGCCATGACATAAACTATTGGCACAATTGACTGTACCCAATGTTTTGTCTGTGGATTGGTAAGGCATGACAGCCCAAGCATTGAGATTGGCTATGCCAAAGACATAGCAACATAAGATGCAGAAGAGGTGTTTTATCATTTGGCTGTTCATGGCTCTTGCGCTTTCATCTCTGTAGCAGTTGCACTCGATTTTGCTAAAGCTGATTTAGCTTTTAGTTTAGCAGGAACATAGTCATTTTGATGCATTGAAACATCGTCTACCGTCCAAATATCCCCATTGGGACGCAAATAGAGCTTTTCCATTTCTTTTCTATTAAATGGTCGTGAGCCAATTCGTCCAAAGACTGCAATTTGACCGCCAGTTTCATCGACACCCCTGTCACGGTCTAAGCCTTTAGATAAGGCAAGTGCTGGAGATTTTGTTTTACTCCAAGCAATGAGTTGAGGTTTGGGCTCAGGAGAAAACCCATAGAATTTTGGTTGAATATCAGGTGAGGTCAGTTGCAACACTTTCAGCCCATTTACCCCATCTGCAACATAAGCAAACAGTGATGCATTGGTAGTGCCAACAATGACATCACGCGCATCATTGAGTTTGCCATCTGCAGTAAACAGTTGATATAGGGTGGGAGACTCTGGCTTTTCTATATCGACAATGGCTAAACCCTGCTCAGCTGCTGCAACGTAAGCGTAGGTGCGAGCTAGGTAAAGTTTTTGCGCATTTTGTAAAGGCACTACCGCATCAAGCAGTTTAGGCGATTTCGGTAAGGTAATATCTACCACTCTTAAGCCCGTATTATCAGTCACAAAAACGTAACGGAATTGGACTGCAGAGGCGCGGACGTCATCAAGCTCAATGGTCTTTAAATGTTTAGGGCGTAATGGGTTGTTAATATCAACAATCACTAAACCTTTAGGCGTTGCAATATATGCGTAATGCCCACCTAATGAGATGTGACGCGCGCCAGTCAGTAAACCATTAGGGTTCCAAGTCATGGCACGTTTTAAGAAGTTATTTCTGGCCTCGCCATCAGCAAGCGTGTCTACATTGACTGCAATCAGCCCTTCAACAGCATCGGTAATAAAGGCGTAATGATAGATAGGATGGAAAGGTTGCTCTTGGTTGGTTTTACGCATTAAATCGCCAGTATTGCGCGTTGGTGCAATCGCTTGATTAGTCGGTAATGCCATACAAGTTGCGTTTTTACTTGTGACATGTGTCTGATGGCCAATATCAGAGAAGGGAGCAGAAATAATCCCTTGTGAAATCCCTTTGTTGCCAATGCTTGCAATATCGTAAACTCGAAAGCCACCCTTGCCCTCTGCAACAAATAAATATTCCCCACGCATTTGCACGCAGTTTGCACTATCTGGCGTGCTATGGTCTTGAATATGCAGGGTCATTTCAGGCAGTTCCATACCACGTGCTTGGTGTTGTTTAAAATAATCTGGGTAGGCATAGCGTTGCAAGTAACTACCAATTACTGCTTGTGGCTCATCCCATTCGGTGACAGTAATGGCTTCAACGTGATTGGCTTCACCTAACCATGCGTTAAAACCAACAAAATTGACATAGTTGGTGCCCTGCAACAACAGTTGCGCCATGATGGCATTGTTATCATTTTTGCTAGAAATATGGCAATCCGTGCATGTTTTAGTCTCTTCCTTTCGCTCGGTATGCGGGTAATGTGGGGCAAACGCTTGTGAAGAGAATCCGCTAGCAGCAATTGGTGGCTGTTGGATATAGATGCGCTCTCGGTTGTTGTTAGTAGACGATAAAATAAGCGCGGAGCTCGAGCGTATGGGCGTCACTTTAGCGCCCTTAACAGGGCCGCTTAGTCCCAATTGGAACATCTCATCGCGCGCCACTTGCGGATTATAGGTGGCATAGTTTCTGGTTTCACCGCCTTCGTAATGATGACGCTCGGTTTTCCAGTTGGCTTGAATAGGTAAATGGCAACCCGCACAACTGGTGGTCCAAGACAGGTGGCAAGTAAAGCATGCCATTTTATTATTGTCATGCGCAAGTTTTTCTACACCAGGGCCCCATTTGCCTTGTCTACCATCTTCACCAGCTGACATGAGTTTTGCGCGCGCAGCTTTGGCGTTGTAGTTAGGATGTTTAGGATTGACGGTATCTTTAACTAAAGACATTTCCCATTCTTTATCGGGATGTAATGCAGAGCGTTGGTAAAGCTTGCCATTTTTCCATTCAAAGCGACGTCTGCCATCTTGCGTGGTTAACGTGGTTAAATCAAAGCCTCCAGGACGGGCTGCAGGGCCAGTTGTGTGCAGGGTGGGGTAGCTGGTGGCAGTACCATGGCAGTCAGCGCAATCAATTTCGATAGAGGCTGCAACTTCACCATAAATATGCCCGTTACCATGCATGTCTTGGGCAAAATGGCAGTCTACACAATGCATGCCAATATCCATATGAATGGAGCTCAGATGCACCGCTTTTTTAAACTTGTCTGGATCATTATCATCCACCGATTTGCCATCTTTATCTAATAAGGTGCCTTTGCGGTCACGCTTAAAAATAGCTCTAAAGTTCCATCCATGGCCATGGTAATCCGCAAACTGGGTATCTTTAAGTTTTGAGTTAAGTGTGGATACGTTTTTTAAAAATTCTGGATCACTCCATTTGCCGCGAATCGCAGCTTCTTCAGGGTTGCGTTCGTTAATTGCGCGAATCTCCGCATCTGTAGGGTATTTTTGTTGTTCAGGCCACATATGAGGGGCGTCTGACTCGTAATCCCACATGGTATAACCGTAAAAAGAGTTCACAAAGATATTGGGTTGATGCATATGACACACCATGCACTGCGATGATGGAATAGCTCGCGTGAACTCGTGCTTAAGTGGATGACCAGCTTCATTTTTAGGAATGGTTGGGTCAATAGTTTGCGTAGCACCGCCGTTACCAAATTTTGCATATGGACCACCATGTAAAGGGTCACGGTCATTTGCGTAAATGCTATGGCATGCAGTACAACCTGATGAACGATAGTCGCCCGCCTGTTCATTAGTACCTAAAAACCACAGATGTGGGTCATTAAGGCGCGTTTTGGTAATGTTAATGACAGGAACTGCAATATTACTACCTGTGCCTGGGCCACGATTCGATTGATGAATATCCGGTCTACCAGGTTCATCAACACGTTGTAAGGTCCCTGTGATGTTGGGTAAGCCAACTTCTGGGAAAGTACTGTTGATATTTCGCCCACCACGCTCAAATACTCTAAAAATATCAGCTGGCGGAATAGTTTCCCATGCGGGTAGTGGGTAAAGTCTATCGAGCACGCCTTTTTTGGCATATAAATCATCACTAATTCTTAATGGGTTAAGAATGGCCGCAGGCTCACTGTCGTGGGTGTAAGCTTCACCAATAATGTAGCGCTTGTAAGGCAGAATGCCATTGTTGTAAGAAGCCCCGCCCCATAGCATGGCGGATGTTGACATTAAGCTACGTTCTTGGGCTTGAATAATCGTTAAATGGCACGCACCACAGGCTTCGCGTGCAACGCGTAAATCGCCTGGATTAATAAACCGAATGTAAGCAGGGTGCTCTTTATTAAGTTTTGTGTATGAAACTTCAGGATTCGCTGAAGAAGGATATTTCCAAAACTTTTCATTACGCGGCATGATATGCGCTTGGTCTAAGGCTTGCCTGTATTCGTGGCTTTTAGGATTTTTAGCGGCTTCTTGCCCAACATGAATTTGCGCATTGCCACCGTGGCAGTCTGTACAGCCGAGTACGACGGCAGGGTTGGCATGCATGGTATGACTGTCTGTAGCGCTATGACAGCTCATGCAGCCATCAGACTTAGCTTTTGCATGTGCTTCTGTTTGCGATTTTGGTGCGGCTGGCGCAATGACATAATCTCGTTCAACCAGGTGCGCATCTTCTGAAGCATCTGCTTGAATAAACATACCAAATGCCAACGCTGTGCCAATCCAGGCAATCTGACGCAAGCGCTTAGTTAATGAACGAATTACAACAGGCATGTTATAGCAGTAACCTAATTTAGTATGTTAATACCGCATTAAGCAGTATGGAGTAGAGCGCATCATCGTTACCGTATAACCCTTTTAATGCATCGCCTTGTTTGAGCATAGCAGCGGAGCCGTTAATCACGATATTTTGATTAAAGAATGGTCGCCAATGAAAGCCTACCGAGGCATCAATACCAAGATGCTTAGAATCAATTTCTTCATTACGCAGGTTTGCCAATGAAGAAGTATTCATAAAATACAAGCTCGATAAATTGGTAAATACGCGCATTTCAGGCGCAACATCAAAGTCAGCACCTATGCCAATCAAACCTAATCCTGGGTTCACGAAGTTAGATTGACCTTGATCTTTTGATGAACGTAAGGAGGGAAGTATGCCATTGCGTCCAGAAATGGCGATACCACCGCCACCAATTAAAGGAATGCCTTGTCGAACAAAGTAACTGGTGGAGGCGCCAGCAAATTGTGGATTTTCTAGAATGGCATCAAAGCCAGTGGATTTGTCATCAAATGGGTCTTTATCGCCACTCGCTAATAGCAAGTTACCTCTGACACGAATCCAATCGTAATCTCTTGAGATTTCCGATGCATGAAAAGCTGCGCGTATATCTTGCTGTTTTCTCGCAATCGGGCTTCTGTCATCTTCACCAATCGCTAAATAATTTGAAGTCGATATATTCCATTTACCAATATGGCCGTCGGCGGTGTAGCCTAAATAGGTGACTTGATAATCACGTGGTTTTAAGTCGCCAATCAAAGCAGGGCGTACCAAAAAGTCATTAGTATCAAACTCACGGTCGGTTTCAGTATTGCGATTATGGATGAGCGAGACTTGTGAGGTTAAGCCAACAAATGGAAAGTCTTGACGGTACAGGTTTGCTACAAAAATATCATCATCGCGTAGGCTCTGTGTTATATCATTTAAGCCACTGTTGGTGTCTTTTTCTAAACGTCTAAACCAACCCAAATTATATTGGTATCGGTTATTGTCACGGTTGCCAAACAAGCGCACGCCAAATGGGGTGTCTTGAAACAAGAAGCCTCTAAAGTCACTAATAAATGGCTGAATGCCAACGCGAATACTATCAAAGTCATAGCGGTCTGAAACGTTACGCAAATGGTAATCAATAAATAGCTCTTGTACCCCTAAAAAGCTATCATTTCTGGTTAAACCATCTCTAGGGTCAGCGTTTACCACACCAAGTTCTTGCACATCTAAATAGTTGTACTGAATGACGGGTGAAAATTTAAATTCAAAATCTGGTGGTCTAAATGTAGTGTTACCGCGGCTTAGGCTTAAACTCAAAATCAAGTTCTGCACAAAAACTAATTGGTCACCATTGCCGTAGGTGTCATTACTCCCGCCAGATTGATTAGAGACTGGCGTGGGTACATTTCGAACTTCAACTAAGGTGTCTGAAATGGCACCAATATTCACAAATAGGTTATGCCCATACTCTTTTAAAACGGGTAAGTCGCCTTTTAAATGGTTTTGATTAAACGGGTCATACCAGGGAAACTTAAAGCCCAGTGCTTGCATTACGCGCCAGCGGTCTGATATAGGCACAGATTCGCGTGGCAAATTTACTTGTGGAGGTGGCACTTGTTCTGGATCAATTGGCGGTAACGTCACCACTAAATTGGGGTTCTGTGGCCTAAATGCCTTGGTATATGAGGCATCTTCTGAACCTTCTGCTCCAGTTTCCTCGTTGGCAATGTCCACACTGCCTTTGTTGGGCAAAACAGCCAACGACATTTCACCAAACTCACCCTCAGTCATTTGTACCCAACCAAATTGCACTTGGCTAGAAGCTGTTGGGGAAGCAATTTTAATCTTATACCAGTCCTCACGTTCCTCAAGAATATCTAATAAATTACCTTTAGGAATTTCGTACAGCACGAGTGCATCTTGTTTAGGGCTGGCATACACTTTGATTAAGGTTGAAAGCACCTGTAATTGTTTTGCTGAGGCAACATTAACCTTACTTGTAGGGGTTTTAGCTTCAACAGGGGATGTTGATGTGCTAGCAGGTGTTACGGTTTCCTCAGCCATTACAATGTAAGGGAAGCTACACAAGCCAGCCATACTTAAGGCTAAAATCAATGGTTTAATTGGCTTCATGGTTATATCCCTGAGCATACGTTTTGCGCACTACTATTAATAAATGGTGATTGTGGACAATTGACATAGCGTAATGGCACGCCCTGAGGTTCAAGTTGACTAGAACGTATGGCATTAGGGGCATTTGCAATACCAGTACCCAAAATATTACCCGCTCTGGCCAAGCCTAAAAATGCAATCATGTCATCTTGGTCAACGCCATCGCCAGAAACACCGATTGCGCCAATCAGCGTTGATCCGCGGTAGATGGGTACTGCGCCTGGGAAAATCTGTATGCCATTATTAATGCCGATATTATTGGCTGTACAACGTGGATTAGTGTTAGGAGCAGGCGTAACAATTGAGCCAGTGAGGTTTCCATAGACTAAATCAAGTTGCAAGCCAGTACTAAAGGGGCTCCAAGTGCTTAATGATTTTGAAAGTGGGCCATTGGGCGAACCATCAATACCATCAGGAAAATACGGTCTTGAAATATTACCTATGGCTCTTGCGGAAAATGCGACAGAACCATTAAATGTAGTGCTACCCGTTGTGCTTGACGCATTAACATAATTATTGAAGTTAATAGTAATGCCACTGTTTGATAAACCATCATCAGCATAAGTAATTGCAGGCAACGCTGATAGATTGGCACCCGCATTAGATTTTGAGAAAAATGCTGCAGTGCGGGCTTTTTGTACCGAAACATCGGTACCAAAAACTGGTGCATCGGCGGTTCTTGATACGCCTAATAAGCTACCGTCTAAATCGGTCACAGCAACTGTTACTTGCGCTGGAGAGCCTACAGGACGGCGAATTTGTGCGCGTGCTTGATTAGCAACGCCAATCGCTGAATTGAGTATTTGTGTCACTTCTGCTGGTGTTAGGCCATTAGCACCAGCAGTTGGCGGAAAGCGGTTAGTAGCACCATTTGTGACAATAAAAGCGCCAGTTCCCAGCGAGTCGCTGGCATCATCAGTAAAGCCAGAGTCTGGATTGCCATATGCCCGACCAGTTAAAGCGGATCCACCTGCGTAATAACCATTGACAGCAATAAAATTAGCGACGTTGCTCACATTGCTTGCATTGACAGAAATTAATGCGCTATCCGCATTGCTGTAGGGTGGGATTTGTCCACCTAAGGTAATTCTGTCTGCTCGAATACAGACGGGAGTTTCAAAGCCTTTTAAAGCAGATTGTGCAATCCTTTCATCAACTCCAGTTGAACCTGCGGTTGGGTTGAGGTCAATACCATATTCACCATCTGCCATTACACCTATTCCACCAACTACAACTCCGTTTTTATAAATAGGAAAACCGCCAGGGTCACCCGCCAAGCCAAGAGGGGAACGTTTTGGTCCAAAGTCGACAACATTATTTTGATTCACAAAATCACCACAGGGTAATTGACTAAATTGGACGCCGAATAGAGGCCCGCCTGGTTGGAAGTTAACAGTTGGAGGAAAGTGCTCTTGAATAATAAAACTAGCAGTACGTGTTGAGAAAGCGTTACCAGATGATGACAAATAAGCACCAGTAACTGCTTTAGCTATAGCGCCTAATTCTGAACCAATGGTGTTGTTTAAGCCATCAAGACCTTGTACAGGTGCTGTAAGCCTTCCACTTCTTAAATTTATGGTTAATCCTGCACCTGCCATGCGATATACCGCCAATATATTACCTACCCTATCTGACACAGCGATGGTAGCAGGTGCATTTAGTGCTGTTGCAGCTTGCTCTGCCTGTGCCACAATACGTTCAACTTCTGTAGCTGTGAGGTTTTGAGGGGTCGATGCCACTGTGAAATTACAATCAGAGGCTGTTGATCCGCCGTCAACACCACTACCAGAACCTCCTCCACACGCGCTCAAAAGCGCTGTTAGTATGATGAGTGATGCATAATAAGTAGCGGATTGCCTGCTATATGTCAGTAATTGGTTAAGCAATGGATTTCCCCTTTTAATGCTTTGTTGCCGTAAGTTTTGTCGCTTCTTTTGGCGTTGTCACAAGTGAATGCGCTGATTGATGGAAGCCATGGCATAAGCCACAATCAGACACTAATTTATTGGATTCTGCTTGTTTTCCAGTGTGGCAATCATGACAGGCTTTAATTGAAGGCATGAGCACTTCTTCTGCTTTTTTAGATTTTTTTGCTGCATGACAATCAGAACATTCTGCCAGTCGATGTTGTGCGTGGTTAAATTGTGAACTGACTAACCATGTGTGACTTGGTGTAATTGCGCCTATCTCATATTGTGGTAGGTCTTTGCCTGGGGTGCCAGTTTTGCCTTGACCTATCAACTTTTTAACTTCATGACATAAATTACATGAGGTTTTCTCAAACAATGATTCTGCTGAGAGTGAGGCTTGATTGCGTGAACTCACATTAGAGCGAATATAGCTAGCGACTTCTGGTTCATCATCTCCTGGACGCACCAAGTTAATAATAGGGGTGAGTGGTTTTTCATCTACAGGCACTGTATTGACTTGCACATAGCTGTAAAACTCACGCAGGGTATTAAGTACCAACTCGACTGAACCATGTGGCACTTCACGATTTGAAACGGCGGGTTCAAATTTTAAGTCATGGCATGATTGACAATGATCTTTCATGGTCACCGGTTGAAAATGTTCACCATCTGCCTTGAGTGTATGGCAGCTGGCACAATTCATGTCGACTTTACCGTCTGGACTTTTGACGCCATCTTCATCTAAATGTACATCATGCGGGAATTTAAGCCCAGTTTTTTCAACCAAGCCTTGTTTACTTAAACGCGTGCGCACCAGTTTTTTACTGGTCGGACTTTCTGCGAGGGTATATCTAAATTCAGGGTGTTTATCAGCAAAGTCTTTAACATCCTCTGTTTCAGTTTTGGCATAAGATTTTTTAATGTCACTATGACAACTTGCGCAGTTAGTGCTCATATATTGCTCATTTTGCCGTCTCAAACCATCTAATCCGTTATGGTCACGATGGCAACTGGCACAGGTTGCTTCTTTTAAAGCACTTACCGTGGTAATTTTTTGGTCTACATGGTCAGCTGCATTTTGGTGGCAGTTTTTGCAATCTTTATCTTGCACTTGTACAAATGGCAAACTGTGGCAGGCCTTACAATCATTTGCCCATGCTTGGTGTGCTTGGTCTAATGGGTGACCCGGATTCCAGAGTTTATCTACACCTAAGTAGGTGGGCTTTGTCACTCTTTCTGATTGCCAAACCTGAGTACTGGCTGTAAATTTTTTCAATGCCTCATTGGGTTTAACTGACATCGTAGTTTCATTATGCTTATATGAAACTTGCGAAAATGCATTGCTCACAACACCCAACAGTTGCGGATGTTTTTCAAAGAATTTTGCAGATGTTTCAGGAAATAAAGAAAGATAAGAGGGTAGTAAAAAGCAGATAGTTAGCAAGCTTACAAATAGCAACCATGACAGCCAACGTTTGCCATGGGTAGGGCGTTGCAAATTTCTAATTTGCTTTACAATAGGGTGAAGGTCTGCAGGCTGTTTCATCTACGAAATGCTTACCAATAAAAAAACACTGAAACAGTGTGACCAATAAGTACAGCCAATAAAGCAAAAGATAAGGGCACATGAAACATAAGCCAAATATCTGTCCAGCCACGTACTCTTAAAAAGTCTCTAATTTGCGCAAGTTGCACCTGCTTTCTAAGTTGTAATTTATATAGTTCTTGTAAGTTTGGATTAGTAGAATGTTTGCTTAAATAGGTCACTAATTTATTGGTTTTACAGCCACGATATTTACCAATATAGCGTTGCCATGGGAATGTGAAAATTTTTGACTTGGCTGACGCTTCAACCATTTTTACGACTTCAGGTGGAAGTTTGTCTATTAGTTGTTTACTTTGATTATCATATTGAATCAATAGCTCCCCCAGTTGTTCTAGGGTTCTGCCTTGTAATAAATTACCCATTAATACTGGGTTACGAAGATATAGCGCAACGCCCCAAGTGCCGCTCAACACCACAACAATGGTTAATATATAAGTTAGGGTATGAATGTTCCATGCAAAATGAAACGCTGCATGTAGCGTGCATATAACAATAAGCGATAGACCTAAATAGATATGGGCAGAAAGCCAGCCTTTGACGGTGCCAAGATTGGATTTGTAAGCACGTTTTCGAATACCAAGAAACATAAGCCAAATAATCAGTACTGCGCCAATTGTTCCTAAGGTGTAACCTAGCCAAGTGCCGCCGCCTGCTCTAATATCAGGTTCATCATAAATATACATGCCAACACAAATAGCAATGAGTAATAATGACCATTTAAGGTATTTAAAGCGATATAGTGTGAGAATGTTTTCTTGATACATAGGCTCTATCTTACATGCAAATATTGCGCCATTATTGAACAATTTGGAAAATTTGCATTGTCAATTATTATTAACCCGTTGCAAATTCTGAGTAGCAACTTGGTCTCCCTTGCTATAATGCATTTTAACACTATTTTACAGAATTAATTTTATACATAAGTATCCTCATGACGCTATTTGTTTTTTTATCTTGTTGCTTGCTTCTCGCAGTTTTTTTCACAATGACAAAGCGCTGGCAATATTCAAAAGTAGAGCAAAATGCTCATTCGGCTGAGTGGCTTGCATTGGTGAACAAGCGCGACGAAATTGAGCAAGACATTCACTTATCTGAGACAGGTAGAGAGACGCTTCGCCAAGAATGGGCAATGACTGCCGAGGCTATCTTAAATAAGTATGAAGGCGCAAAACAAAATCATACGCAATCATTTGGACAACCCCTCCAACACACTAGAAACATGGTAATCGCTTCATTACTGCTTGCACTAGTTACATATATTCTGGTTGGGCAATGGCATGCTGAAGCCTTGCAATGGCCTAGTATTCAGAGACTTGCGCAAACTGGATTGCAAACCAGTGCGGAACCACCGCTTGCAGAGGGAGCAAAGCACCCAGGGGATATGAAAAGTTTGGATGAGCGTATTGCCCAGCTAAGAGAAAAGCTCAAAGAAAACCCTGATGATTTTGAACGCTGGGTTTTGCTAGCGCGTTCTTTAAGTGTACAGCGTGATTTTAATGGGGCCGCTTCAGCCATTAGAGAAGCCTTAAGACTATCACCTGGGCACCCAGATTTATTGGCAGATTTGGCGGATGTTGTGGCGATGACTCATAACAGTTCACTGCAGGGTGAGCCAGATAAGCTGATTGAACAAGCCTTAATCTCTGCGCCAAATCATCCTAAAGCATTGGCGTTAGCTGCTACTTCGGCCATGCAGCAAGGTAATCAAGCATTGGCATTAAGCTATTGGCAACGACTTCGCGCAACGTATCCTGAAAGCTCAGCAGATGTGGCACGTATTGATGAGATTATTAAACAAATCCAAACGCAAGGTTTAGTGCGTCCTGCGCCAAATAACCCAGCTAGCACTCAAGATGCCAATGCTGCATCAGCAGTGCTGTCGGGCAAGGTGACCATTGCCCCAGCCTTGCTGAATACTTTAAAAACACAAGATACCAGCCAAGCAGTGTTATATGTATTTGCAAAAATGGAGTCTGGACCGCCCATGCCTTTGGCCGTGTTTAAAAGCCCAATATCTGCATTGTTAGAGGATGGGGCAATTGCTTTTAACTTAGATGACAGCATGGCGATGCGCCCTGATTTAAGGCTTTCAAGCACTAAACAGGTGCGTTTAGAGGCACGTATTGCAATGACTGGCAATGCCATAAAACAAGCGGGTGATTATGCCGTTGTACTCAATGGCGTTGAAGTAGGTAGTACAGGCCTACAACTTAAGATTGCAGAGCAAGTTAAATAGAGTTTAGCGCAAATGCAATCTAAAGATGCAGAAACCTCAATTAGTATTGGTCCGCTAGACATTAAGCGAGGCGGCCGGGTGCTAGTTAAAGCCGTTTCATTTACGCTTTTAGGTGGACATTACTTAGAGGTGCGTGGTGATAATGGCGCAGGTAAAACTAGCCTGTTACGCACCTTAGCTGGTTTAGGAGAAACATCAGCAGTACATTCTTCTTTGTTTTACTTTGCGCATCATGCTGGGTTTAGGCCAGAGTTAACTGTGATGGCGCAATTAGTGTTAAGTCTGCAAATGCTAGGGGTACCTGCCGATGCTAACGAATTGCAGAGGCATTTAAAGACAGCCAATCTAGCACATTTACAATTTTCAAGCATACGTACCTTGTCTCACGGGCAAACAAAACGATTAGCTTTGTTGCTGATGATGGCAAGTCAACGTGAGCTATGGCTGATTGATGAACCCATTAACGCATTAGATGCGCAAGCCTGTGCATTATTTGAAACCGTGCTCACAGCACATTTGGCGCGTGGTGGTATGGCTATCATTGCAACGCACCAAACCTTAAGCGATGTGTTGCCTAATATTCAAGCCTATTGTTATGGGCAATTACACATACAAGCACGCGGATATCAGCTTGATGCGTATAGACAAAATCATAAACTAAGCCAAATACCTCCTATAAGGTATGTAAAGCAGTCTGCATGGCAAGCATGGCTTTGGAGTATGCGAAGAGAGCTTGCTTTGTTAATGGCGAAACCAGCGGATGTGCTATGGCCTGCTTTATTCTTTGCTATGGTCGTCACCATGTTTCCATTTGCGCTTGCACCTAATACGCAAGCTTTACAAGCAATTGCCATAGGCGTGTTATGGATGGGTGCACTGTTATCAGTATTAATTGCTGCCCAACGCTTATTTACCGTGGATGAAGAACAAGGTATGCTGGTGCAATTGCATTGCTCAGGGCTAAGTTTTCGAGCCTTTTGCGCGGCAAAAATTGTGGCGAATTGGTTGTTTGTTGCATTGCCTGTGGTTGTCCTGAGTTACTTACTAGGCTTGCTTTATCATTTGCCACTGCCAATCATGCACCAAACAGCGTTGTCTTTATTTCTTGGTTTATTAAGTTTAGTGGGTTTGGTGAGTATGTTTGCCAGTTTGAGTCTAATGGCAAGGCAAGCGCAGGTGATGATGAGTTTGCTCGCTTTGCCTGTGTTTGTGCCATTGCTAATCTTTGGTTCGGCAGCTGCTAATGCCTCAAGCGTCCTATCTGCCCCAATGTGGGTGATGCTAAGCTTGGCTATACTGAGTGTAATCACCATGCCTATTTTAAGTGCACAGGCGCTTAAATTAGCGCTTGAATAAGATGAGTTAACAAATGCATATTCTTTTATCCAGCTTGCGTAAATTGAGTTCACCTCCCACCTTTATTAAAGTGGCGGCAAGGGCAAGCACATGGCTTGGCTATACTGCACTCATACTCGCTGTATTGGGTTTTGGCTACGCATTATACTTTGCGCCAACCGATGCCCAACAGGGTGAGGTCTATCGTATTTTATATGTACATGTACCTGCTGCATGGATGTCGATGTTGTTGTATACATTAGCTAGTATGTATGGTGTTATGCATTGGGTCTATCGCACCAAAGTGTCTGCTGTGATGATGCGTGCTATGTTACCTACAGGCGCATGGATGACGCTGCTAGCGCTTGTGACTGGCGCGCTATGGGGTAAGCCTACGTGGGGCACTTATTGGGTGTGGGATGCCAGATTAACCTCAGAATTATTGCTATTGTTTATTTACATTGGCCTCATGGCATTTGCCAGTATGGTAGAAGATGAAAGTAAAACCGATAGAATTTTGGCGATGCTCATTGTAGTTGGTTTAGTCAATATTCCGCTCATTTATTTTTCAGTAACTTTTTGGAACACCTTACATCAAGGTGCCTCTATTGCAGTGACAGGCAACGCTAGAATGGCACTTGAAATGAAATTGACCTTGCTAGTTTGTACACTAGCTATTTGGACTGCTTGTGCCGCGCTGGTATTAACAAGGGCGCGCTATATGCTCATGTGGCGCGATTTACAATCAAAAATTGATATTTAATAAAGGCTTGAGAATATGCATACCATGTTAATGCTTAGTATGATATTGGCGTTGTTGGTGTTTCTGTTGGATTATTTGACTATGCGCCAATTAGCAAAGCGCGTTTTGCAACAACAAGCCATGATTGAGTCTTAAATGCAGACAAGATTTATAAAACGTTTGTGGTTACCTCTAGCAATTGTGTTAGCTATGTCAGCGGCAATTTATGCGATTTTGAATGCATTTAACGACAACTTGACCTTTTTTTACTCTCCTAGCCAACTGCTCGCGGGTGAGGTGCCAAAAGATAAAAGCTATCGCTTAGGGGGCATGGTAGAAAAGGGTAGTTTAAGCCGTGCACCAGGCTCACTTGAAAACAAGTTTAAAGTGACAGACATGAAACATAGTATTGCTGTCACTTATACCGGTATTTTGCCTGATTTATTTAAAGAGGGTAAAGGTGTAGTGGCAGAAGGGCAGTATCAGCAGGGTGTGTTTGTAGCCACAGAAGTGCTAGCAAAACATGATGAAAACTATATGCCACCTAAACTGGTAAAGTAATTTAAAGCAACCTCTTTCAATACAGAATCTTTCAATACAGAACCTTATTATATGCTCGCAGAACTCGGTCAACTCACCTTATCCATTGCACTGGCTCTAGCATTGGTATTAAGTCTTTATAGCAGTTGGATGATGCGCAAACAAGCGCCAAGTGAAGTGCTGTTTGCTTACCTTTCAAACGGCTTGAATCGTGTTGCTATGTTAAATTTTGGGCTCACCGCATTGGCGTTTTTGTGCCTCATTATTTGCTTTTTATACAGCGATTTTTCTGTACGCAACGTGGCAGAAAACTCTAATATTTTGTTACCTTGGCCGTACAAAATCGCCGCCAGTTGGGGCTCACATGAAGGCTCATTATTATTATGGGTGCTTATGCTTACGGGCTGGACAGCGGCTGTTGCGCTATTTTCAAAACGATTAGCACATAGTTTCAGAACGCGCGTACTCACCATTTTGCTATTGTTGCAGTTTGCCTTTTTGTTTTTTCTACTCAGTAGTTCTAATCCATTTTCACGCATATTGCCAGCCGCAGTTGCAGGCAGAGATCTTAACCCCTTGTTGCAAGATGTGGTGATGGTGATTCATCCACCCATGTTGTATATGGGTTATGTCGGTTTTGCTGTCGCCTTTGCGTTTGCTGTGGCTGCATTATTAGAAGGCAGACTAGATCCCGTTTGGGCACGTTGGACGCGCCCATGGGCCAATGCTGCATGGTCGTTTTTAACGGTAGGTATTATGCTAGGTAGCTGGTGGGCTTATACCGAATTAGGTTGGGGTGGTTGGTGGTTTTGGGATCCCGTTGAAAATGCTTCGCTGATGCCGTGGCTAGCGGGTACTGCACTCATACATTCATTGGCAGTAACCGATAAACGTGACACCATGAAAAGCTGGACAGTATTGCTTGCGATGATTGCCTTTGCACTCTCTTTGTTGGGTACATTTCTCGTGCGCTCAGGTGTACTCACCTCGGTACATGCGTTTGCTACTGACCCCAAACGCGGGCTGATGATATTGGGTTTGCTGACTATTGTGATTGGCAGCTCTTTTGCCTTATATGCCGCCAAAACCAGGCAAGTTGGCCTGGGCGGGCGATTTGCTTTGGTGTCACGTGAGTCCATGTTATTAGTCAATAATGTGGTGATGGTGACCGCATTATTTACGGTTATGCTAGGTACCTTGTACCCATTATTTGCCGAAGTTATTTCAGGCAACAAAATGTCGGTGGGGCCTCCGTATTTTGAAGCGGTATTTGCGCCTTTATTATTACCAGCGGTATGGATGATGTCACTTGCGCCACTGAGCCAGTGGAAACAAATGACCCTGCCTGCCATCCTCAAACAATTGCGCTTAGTATTTGCGTTTGCGTTACTGGCATCACTCGCTATTGCTTGGGTTGGCCAGCAATACAGTGTATGGTCAATAGTAAGTATCGCCGCAGCGATTATGTTGTTAATTGCCACCTCACAACATGCCTTGCAACAACTTGCCAAGCTTAAATTACATGGTGCATCGCGCGCATTGTGGGATAGGGTGCGCATGTTAGGGCTTTCGTATTGGGCCATGATTATTGCTCACATTGGCGTGGCAGCCTTTGTGGCAGGGGTCACCATGGTTAAAACCTATGAGTTTGAGAAAAACCTCATTATGCAGCCTAGCCAAACAGAAAAAATTGCCGATTGGACACTTACCTTTATTGGCGTAGATGACGTGCGCGGAGCCAATTACACTGCCGCGCATGGGGTGTTTGAGCTCACACGTGGCAAAGGTGATGTGATTTATCTATTGGAGCCAGAAAAGCGTCGTTATGACAGTGCAGGGCAGGTAATGACTGAAGCTGCGATTTATTACAGTTTGCTCAGTGATATTTATGTATCGCTAGGCGAGCCAGATAGCAAAACCGACAACGCATGGACCGTGCGCGTCTATTACAAACCCTTTATTAGTTGGATTTGGATAGGATGCATGCTGATGGCAGTGGGTGGTGTACTTACCCTGTTTGATAAACGCTACCGTGTCATTAAAGCGCAGACCAATAATAAGAAAGCCAATGCATGAAAGCCGAAAAGCAAACGCTACAACAGGGACTTAAGGGCAAGAATACCAAGCTCTATTTGCCCATTATTATTTTAGTCATACTGGCAGTGGTGCTAGCTAAAGGCTTGGAGCATGACCCACGTACCTTGCCCTCTGCTAAGCTTGGTAAGCCCGTACCAGCCTTTAGTTTACCTATTTTAGGGCAAGAGAATGCGCCTACCTTTACGCCAGAGAGTATGCGTGGGCAAGTTTGGGTGCTCAATGTATTTGCCTCATGGTGTGCGGCCTGTGTGCAAGAAGCTTCAAGTTTAATCTTGTTTAAACAGCAATATAACGTGCCGCTGATTGGTCTAGCTTACAAAGATGCTCCAGTTGACACCCAGCAATGGCTAGCGCGTTTTGGTAACCCTTATCAGCAAGTGGCAACCGATTTAGCAGGTAATGTGGGTATTGATTTGGGCGTGTATGGTGTGCCAGAAACTTATGTAATTGATGGGCAAGGTATTATCCGCTACCGTCATGTGGGGCCCGTGGATAATCACTTCTACCAACAACATGTGTTGCCGATTATTAATGATATGCAGGCTAAAGTCGCATCTGATACTAAAGCAATGCAAAACAAGCCAAGCAATAGCGCCACTGCAGTGAACCAAGCGCCGCGCAAATTAGTGCTACTATCAGACGCAGAAATAGAAATTAGAGTCAAAGCATTGGCTGAAGAACTGCGTTGCTTGGTGTGCCAAAACCAAACCATTGCAGACTCCAATGCCGCTCTGGCGGTAGATTTAAAGCGCCAAATTGCAGAGAAAATTCGCATCGGCCAAACCGATGAACAAATCAAAGCTTATATGCTAGAACGCTACGGAGAGTTTATTTTGTATGACCCGCCTTTTAATTATAAGAACTTACTGCTATGGCTATCGCCATTTGTTGTGATGGTCATTGCAGGCGTGGCAGCGTTTAAAGCACAACGGCAAGTCGCAACGACTGCGCCAGCGCCACTTAAAAGTGCAAAAGTTAAACAACTAGAAGCAATGTATCAGGCAACTAAAGAAACAGATTAACTCTTATTGTCAAAATACTTATTTTAACCTATTGATAAATATTAACTATTTACTAAATTTTCTATCGAGATATTTC